>JAQXSY010000110.1 GCA_029219205.1 Bacillota bacterium
TTTTGAAACCGACGAGCCGCCGTACAACGACTCCGAGCAGGAAACAACCTCCGGACAGATTACTGAACCTGCGCCGGATACGTCGGCGCCCGACAGCGATACCGCAAAGCCGGACGAGCTTATTCCGATCGGAGACGAAAAGCTGCTGAATATTCTTCTTGTCGGGCAGGACCGCCGCGAAGGTCAGGGCAGACAGCGCTCCGACTCAATGATCCTTTGCAGTATAAACCTGAAAACCTATGAAGCGTCGCTGATTTCTTTTATGCGGGACCTGTATGTGCCGATTCCCGGCGGCTATTCATCCAACCGTCTGAACGCCGCATATGCGTTCGGCGGATTTCCACTGCTTGACGATACGCTCTATCAGAATTTCGGCGTTACAATCGACGGAAACATTGAAGTCGATTTCAACGGCTTTAAATCGGTCATTAACACATTCGGCGGCGTTGAAATTACGCTCAGCGACGAAGAAGCCAAATACCTGTTCGGCATACCCGGCGGCACCTACCTTCTGAGCGGAGAAGAAGCGCTCATTTATTCCAGACTGCGTGACATCGGCGACGATTTTGAACGCACCGCCCGACAGCGCAAGGTTATCGTTTCATTGTTCGAAAAAATCCGTACCATGAGTGCGACAAACATAACAAAGCTGCTCGACACCGTGCTTCCGATGCTTACGACCGATATGTCCGACGGAGAGATCGTGTCGATTGCCGCAAAGCTGATCCCCGTAATACCGAAAATCAAGCTCAGTCAGTACCGCGTGCCTTCCGGAAACACCTACATCGGTACATATATAAACCGTATGGCTGTGCTTTTGCCGGATCTTCCCGCCATAAGAGAACAGATGCTTGAATACCTTCCGCTTGACTGACCCGGCGGCCCGCTTCATCCCCACCGGCAATACCGGATTACAGTCTCACGCAAAATGAGCCGAGCCGCATCCTTTTTAACAAAAATTCGCCGGACAAAGCAAAAAAGCTTTGTCCGGCGTTGTTTATTGTTACGCTCATTTTATTCTCTGCTTTTACCGTAGTTCCTGCCGTAACCGTATTTATAGCCGTACTTGTAGCCGTAACCGTATCCGTATCCGTAGCGGCTGCCGGAGCCTCCGGAGCCGTTCAGCACGCAGCCGGTCAGCGGCGCGTTTCTTTCGGAAAGGCCAAAGACAGCGTCAACAATTTGCGATGTCCTTGCAAAATCCTGTCTGACAACAAATATAACCGCATCCGACGCTCCGCAAAGCACACCCGAGTCAGAAACGACTCCGCACGGCGGCGTATCTACTATCACATAATCAAATTGTTCCGAAAGCTGAGCGAAAACACGTCTTACGGATTTACGGTCTAAATTATACATCCCGGAAAGTGTCTTTTTTCCGGAAATGTAGCTCAGTCCGGGCGTACCGCTTTCCTTTACGCATTCCATAACCGGATATCCGGGATCAAATATGCACTTTGCAAGTCCCGAATCAAAAGAATCCGCACTTTCGAAAAATTCGCATATGTCCTGTTTTCTCAGGTCTGCGTCAACCAGAACAACGCTCTTTCCCTCCGAGGCAAGGTATTTTGCAAAATTAAACGCGATCGTGGTCTTCCCTTCCGAGGCAAGCGTGCTCGTTACCGAAACTACCCTGACATTTTTGCTTGTTCTGTGTCTGAATTTGACAAACATCCCTCTGAGAGATTCGGAAAAGCTTTTATCGTCCTCGTATGTTATCATTGTCTCGGCGCGGCTGCGGCGCTTTTTGCGTACGACATTCGGAAACGACGCCAGTATCGGAATACTCACAATCCGCTTAAGTTCGTCCGGTGTTAATATCGTTTTGACCGCAAAAGAATATAAAAGCAGCACGATCAGCCCGAATATGATTCCGGCCGCTCCGCCTTTCACCGCCGCACGTTTCCAGCTTACCGAATTGTACGGCTCTTCTGCCAGCTTAGGCGATTCGCGTATTACAAGCGTCGGTTCCGCAACCATATAAACCGCAACCTTCGGGAAGCATACGATCGCTGCGTTGAGCGCTTCGTACGCATAATGCGCCGAGGAGCTTCTGGCGGTCATCACAAACATATTCGTATCGGCTACCGACGAAGCCGAAAGCGAAGCTCCTATATAGCTTCGTCCCAGCTCCTTTTCCATAAGATCGCGCATCATATCCGCCGCAAGCACGTTCGGAAACGCTTCCGCAAGCTGAGTCGCAGTTATGTTGTCGTAATAAGGCGTGCTTGAAAAAATGTCGTCGTGGTCGTACCCCGAGCTTACCGAAAAGACCGCTCTTGACATATACATAGGCGTATACGATCTGAACGCGGAAAAAACAGATACCGCCGCGCCTATTACCGCAACCGCAGCAACTGCATACCAAAAACGGCAAACGCACTTATAAAACCGCGTTATCAATTCACTGATTCCGGCTGTGTTTTCGTTTTCCAAGTTATCTGCCCTCCCCGGAGGCGTTTTCTGTGCGTTCGTGCCTGCCGTAACCGTATTTACCATAGCCGTATCCGTACGCCGACGGCGCGCCTCCCGTCATATCGTTGAGCACGCAGCCAATGTAATCCGTTCCGCTCTCACGCAGCGCGTCTATCGCATCGTTTATATCGCAGGCGGGCGTAAAATCCTGTCTCACAACCATAATCGCGGCGTCGGTATGCGGAGCAATCGCCTCTGCGTCCGGGAAAAATCCCATAGGCGGCGTATCTATGATTATATAGTCTAATATTCTAAGCTGCTGAAGCGTTTTTTCCATTGCCGGCGAGGTCAGAAGCTCGGTCGAGCGTTCGTCCGGTTTTTTCTCAAACATCATAAATAAACCGAGCTTTTTATGCCGCTCCATGCATTCGAACAGGCCGTCCTTGGAAAATCCATTCTTCAGATACTCGTTAAGCGGAAGAAGTCCCGTATATGCATGGTCGAAAAACAAGTGCAGCGACGGCTTTCTCATGTCCGCGTCTATCAGAACCACGTTCTTGCCTTTCATTGCAAGCGCCGCCGCCGTATTTGCGGCGACAGTCGTCTTTCCTTCATTCTCGCCTACTCCCGTAAACATAAAGCAGCGATAACCCTTGGCTTCGCTTTCGTGGTCGAGCTTCGTACAGATTCGGTTTATCTGTTCCGTATAAGCAAAGCTTGTTGTGGGAGAGAATACCTGAACCGCTTTTTTTGTTCCGCGAAGCATCGATTTCAGGGAGCTGTTCTTGCTTTCATGAGAAATTACGGCGATGATCTGAGAATCGAGCAGCTTTTTCGCGCCCGCTTCGGTCTGAACTGTCTCCTTTAAAACCGACATCAGACAGATCAATGCCGCCATCAATACCGCGCCGGCAAGCCCGAATTTCAAACACAGCTGACGTTCGTTGATTCCGTTCGACGGATATACCGACAGCGAAGGCTTCATAACCGTGTGAACTACGGAATAATCGGAAATATAATCCGAAAGAGACGGAAAAAGCTCGTCCAGCGTTTTAAGCGCAAAGTACGCCGTTTTCGGAGACCGGTCGGTTGCCGTAACCCGTATAAAATTACTGTTCGGCACAAGTTCGGCCTTAAACCGTCCGGAAAAGTCTCCGAGCTCAGAATTTGCCTCGCATACGTTTTCGCGAATGATGTCGCTCTCGATCAGCTCGGCGAAAACCGAAGCGACCTCCTTTGCCGAGGTCAGATTTGACGAAATGTAGAATCCGGACGTTCTCGACGTCACTGCGTAAGTCATATAAGCGCTGTATTCCGGTACTCTGAAGCTGTTAAGATATACCTTAACCGCCATAACCGCGATTGCCGCCGCCGCAAGAATCATCCAGAAATTCCGCATCAGACTGCGAATAAGACAGCGCGGGGAAATTATTGATAAATCAATTTTTTGTTGTTTGTTTTCCATCAGCGCCGCCTCACACAACAACTACGGTAAGCACCGCAGTACTGCTCATATTACCGTCATTTACCGTATAAGTTACATAATACACGCCCGGAGTTTGCGTATCAACCTCGCCCGATATACTCATGTTGCCGAATCCGGCAGGTTCGCCGTTCGACAGCACCGCTCCGCCGCAGTATGCCTGCGCGTTGAAGGCTTCGCCCGCCTCGATATATACAAGTCCCGTACGCATATTCAGCGTCGGACCCGTCTGTTCGTTCATGCCGCATATTACAACCGGAAGCTCAAGCGAGGTCATGTCTCCCATGCTGTTCATTATGTAAACCGTTATGCTCTGCCTTCCCTCTGTTCCCGAGGACAGATTGACCGTCGATACACGGATTCCGGAGGTTATGTCTCCGTCGATAAGATCGGTTGCAAAAAGACGGTCGGCAATCGAAATCTTCTGCCCGAGCGGAAATACAAGCGGCTGGTCGAGAATAAAGCGGGGCTGTCTGTAATCCGTGTATTTTACGTATCCGGTGCAGCTTGCCGCACTGTTTTTGCTGTCAAAAACCATATATGTGACTTTTGCGGTGTCCGATGAAATAAGCGTCGAAACTCCCGCAACAATGACCTGATCCGTAAGATCGCCGTCTTCCGAGTCGTACGCGCTCACATATTTCAGCATCGCCGCCTGATCATCTTTAACGCTAACCTCAACAGTGTCGGAGGAGAGCGATATAACGGGAGGCTCGTTGCGGTTCATAAGTCCGTGCAGCCACGACGCGGCGTACGCGGCGGCAGCGGCTATGAGCAGAATTATTAGTATCGTCTTGATCTTTCTCATTTTACCTCCTGATCACCTGCGCGATAATTTGCCGGTATAAACCTTCTTCAGAAGCAGGATATTGCGTTTTCTTACGGATCTGTTGAGTCCGGCGAACGGTATGTGTCAACGATGGCGCTTATCTCGCTGCGAACGCGGCCGATATCGTTTTCGTCAAACGACCGCAGCCTGTTTAGTCCGTTTTCAAGCGCTGCGCGGTCAATTTTCATCTTTTTACCGATATATATAAGGTCGTTTGCGGTTTTCTCCATGCCTTCCTCGTCCATCAGAAGCTCCTCATAAAGCTTTTCACCCGGCCTCAGACCCGTATATACAATTTTTATATCGACGTCCGGCTCAAATCCGGAAAGCCTTATAAGATTACGCGCAAGATCGTCGATTTTGACCGGCTTGCCCATATCGAGCACAAAAATTTCTCCGCCTTTTGAATATGCTCCCGCCTGGAGCACAAGAGACACCGCCTCCGGTATCGTCATAAAATATCTGGTTACATCCGGATGCGTAACGGTAACCGGGCCGCCGTCTTTGATCTGCTGTCTGAACAGCGGAATTACGCTGCCGTTGCTGCCAAGCACGTTTCCGAAACGAACCGCTGCAAACGAAGTTTCACTCGTTTCATCCATATCCTGGATAATCATTTCACATATGCGCTTCGTTGCGCCCATAACATTGGTCGGGTTGACCGCCTTATCAGAGGAGATAAGCACAAACTTTCCGACTCCGTTCTCCGAAGCGGCGCGCGCCGTATTGTATGTGCCGAACACATTATTCTTTATCGCTTCAAGCGGAGAATCCTCCATGAGCGGAACGTGCTTGTGAGCCGCCGCGTGATACACAATGTCAGGACGGAAGGTCTTCATTACGAAGTTAATACGATCAAAGTCGCGAACCGAGCCTATCAGTACGTCAAGCTTCAGGTCAGGATACTTTGCAATAAGCTCCTGCTGAACGGCGTACGCGTTGTTTTCGTAAATATCAAAAAGAACCAGCCTGCGCGGACTGTGCGCCGCGATCTGTCTTGCAAGCTCCGAGCCGATGCTTCCGACTCCGGTTACAAGCACGGTCTTGCCTCTCACATACTCCGCAATTTTGTCAATATCGGTCTTTATGACCGCGCGTTCAAGCAAATCCTCGATTCCGACGTCGCGTATCTGCTTTATGCTTATTTCGCCGTTCACAAGCTGGTATATGCCCGGAACCGTCTTGAGCGCACAGCCCGTCCTGCCGCAAATCTCGATTATCGCTTTTCTCTCCGAATTTGACAGCGTCGGGATCGCGATTACAATCTCTTTAACTTTATATTTCTGCGCGGCGTACTCGATATCGTTCCTGTCGCCGACGACCGGCACACCGCACATACGTTCGCCGTGTTTGTTCCTGTCGTCGTCGATTATACAGACTATCCGGTTTTTTGAAAATTTGCTCGTCAGAAATTCGCGCAGCACAAGATTCCCCGCGCTGCCCGCGCCGATGAGCATAGTGCGCGTTGCGCCGGCGTTTCTTCTTATCGCGCGTCCTCTCCTGATTATCCGGTATGAAAACCTGACGCAGCATACAAGAACGCCGAGGAAAAGCGCGTACAGCAAAGGGTAGCTTCTGGGCGCCCTTAAGACCGAAAGCCACATTGCCAAAATCTGAACAGCTCCGGATGTCAGCACCGCAAGAACGGTTCGTTCAAATTCCGCAACGCCGGCATACTTCCACATGCTGCGGTAGAGCTGGAATACTCCCAGTATTACAACCGTCAGTATCGTGTTTACGGGCGCAAAACGCAAAACCGAATCGAGAAATCCCGACTCAAGCAATTCTTTAAAATTAAATTCATAACGTACAAACAGCGCCAAAAACGACGCCGCATTTATCGACAGCACATCCAAAATCAGAAGCATCGCCGTTCGTTCCGCTTTTTTGGAGGAGCCGAAAATGCGTTTAATCGAAATCACGTTGAATTCACTCCTGTTTAAATGCGATTTTTGAGAATAAATACTTCATTAATTATATCACAAAAGCCTTTGTTTGTAAACCGAAAAATGTTGATACAGCGCATAAAAATGCTGTTATACGCGGCTTATACAGGTATTTTTTCAATAACTTGTTGATATTATAAAGAAGGCATGCTATAATATTAAAATAAAAAAATAATTACACATCAAAAACGGAATCCGGAGGCGGAATATGTACGAAAACGGAAAAATATACATAGGACTTGCGGACAACGACGCAAAGGACAAGGTTTACCTTCATCTTTCACAGGCAAACAGGCACGGACTCATCGCCGGAGCAAGCGGCACCGGAAAAACAATAACGATGAAGGTTATGGCGGAATCGTTTTCCGCAGCCGGCGTCCCGGTTTTTGTCTGTGATGTCAAGGGAGACGTTTCGGGACTGGCGGAACCCGGCGCCGACAACCCGGGTATGCAGAAGCGTATCGATAAATTCGGAATCCGGGACATTTTTCAGTACCGGTCCTATCCTGTCGATTTCTGGGACGTTTACGGCAAAGGCGGTCATCCGGTAAGAGCGACGATTTCGGATATGGGACCCGACCTGCTTTCAAGACTGCTCGGTCTGTCCGAAATTCAGGAGGGCGTTCTCGATGTGATCTTCCGGATCGCCGACGACCACGGACTTGAGATTCTCGACATAAAGGACCTGCGCGCCGTCATGAACCATGTATCTCAAAACCGCAAAGAATACTCTCTGAGCTACGGAAACATGACCGCTCAGAGCATTGCGGCGATAAGCAGAGCGCTCATTTCACTTGAAAATCAGGGCGCCGAGCAGTTCTTCGGCGAACCGATGCTCGACATACGCGACTGGATACGTACCGGAGATGACGGAAGAGGCGTCATAAACATACTTCATGCCGTCGAAGTCGTAAATTACCCCAAAGTATACGCCGCGTTTTTGCTTTGGATGCTTGCGGAGCTTTTTGAGGTGCTTCCCGAGGTCGGAGACTGTGAAAAACCGCGTCTCGTATTCTTCTTCGACGAAGCGCACCTGCTTTTCAGCGATATGCCGAAAGCGCTCGTTTCAAAAATTGAACGTACAGTCAAGCTTGTAAGATCCAAAGGAGTCGGCGTCTACTTTGTAACCCAGTCGCCGTCCGACATTCCCGACACAGTGCTCGCGCAGCTGTCAAACCGCGTTCAGCACGCGCTCCGCGCCTATACGCCTGCGGAACAGAAGGCGGTCAGAACCGCGGCGGCAACCTTCAGACAAAATCCGTCCTTTAAAACAGAGGATACTATCATGACGCTCGGCACCGGAGAAGCGCTCATCTCGTTCCTCGACGAAAAGGGCGTGCCGCAGGTAGTTCAGAAAACCGCGGTTATTTGTCCCGAATCGCTTATGGCGCCCTGTTCGGATGCAACAAAAAACAAGCTTCTCGCAAAGTCTCCGATGAGCGGCAAATATGACGACGCAATCGATAACCGCAGCGCATACGAAGTACTCGAAGAGGAAGCGGAAAAGAAGGCGGAGCTTGACGAAATTGCAAAAATGAAGGCCGAGCTTGAAGAAGAAAAGGCAAAGCTTAAGGCGGAGAAGGAAAAAGCACGCGCCGAAGCCGAGAAAAAAGCTCAGAAGGAAGCCGAAAAAAAGGAAAAAGAAGAAGCGAAAAAGAAGGCCGAACGCGAAAAAAGAGCCGAACGGCGCCGTTCGAAGATCGAAACTCAGCTCATTTCAACCGGAGGACAGCTTCTCAGACGCGGTCTTTTCGGTATTCTGAAAAAATAAACCGATTCACGAATATTTAAAATTAGGAAAGGAATCGAACTGATGGAAATCAATTATACTTCTGCGACCCGCATGATGGGCGGTTTTCCTAAAATTCGCAAGTGCGGTGCAATCAGCCCTTGCGGAGAAAACTCGCCTTTTGTCTGGAAAGACAGTCAGAATAACGGCAAAGAAACTCTTATGCGATTGGAATTGTCGGATCCTTCCCACGGCACAGACCCAAATCAGCAGACGGTTGCCCTGATCCGCAATTACGAAACCGGTGAAATCGTCTCCCGTCTCGGCATCGGCTGCTACTATTATTCTCTTTATCAGGAACAGGGCACGGTTTATATTCTCGGAACAGTCTCGAGTCCCGGTAAGCTGTGCGGTGAAGAAATCCGGATTTTTTCAAGCCGTGATTTAAAAAACTGGGATGAACGGTCGCTTTTAAAAAATCCGGGGTGGCAGTATTTCAATACATCTTTGACCAAAGGACCAAACGGATACATTTTATTGCTTGAAGCAAACAAACCGGCGGAATATGTCGGCGCGCATCCGTTCACGTTGTTTTTTGCCTCTTCTCCCGACCTTGTAAATTGGACGTTTATGTCCTATGACAAGGGCTTTTCCAAAGAACGTTACATGGGCGGACCCTTTTTAAAGTACAGCCGCGGATGGTATTACCTGTTATCCGTTACAGAGTTTCCGTGTCAGAGATATACCAATTATATCTACCGCACAAAAGATTTTGACACATGGGAGGTCGGTTTTTACAATCCGATTCTGATGCCGAGCGACGAAGACCGGATTATTTCTCCCCACGCCCATGATCTGAGCGACGAGCTGATAGAGGATATTCGCACCGGATTTATATCCAGCAATTCCGATATTGATATGTGCGAATATCAGGGCAAAACAATTATTACCTATAACGTCGGAAATCAGTTGGGATTTTATTATCTGGCGGAAGCGGAATATGACGGCCCGATTGATGAATTTTTCGAAGCATATTTCAGATAATCCTGTTTGAGACTCTAAAAACCAAAAAACGCCGCGCAGAAAAAGAATCGTCCCGGGGCATAATATTTTCGCATTTGCACAAGCCCTGACGGAACGCCCTCTTTTAAGCGCGGCGTTTTATTTTTGGTTGAAAACAAAAAAAATTTGTGATAAAATAATGCAGCCGTACGTCTTCGGACGCGCGTACGCGCCAAGTTATCGGCGTTACGGATAAACAATTTGCATATTACATTTTCCGGAGGATTTTTCTGACATGTACATGCTGCTCTTAGCAATCATATATTTAACATTTGTCAGCCTCGGGCTTCCCGATTCGCTTCTCGGCGCCGGCTGGCCCGTTATACATACAGACCTCGGCGTATCCGTTCCGTCTATGGGGATTATTTCAATGACAATCTCCGGCGGAACAATTTGTGCAAGCCTTTTTTCGGAGCGTATAACCAAAAAGCTCGGGACCCGCACGGTTACTTGCATTAGCGTTTTTCTGTCCGCCGCGTCTATGCTCGGCTTTTCGAGCGCCACAAAAATATGGATGCTTATCATCTGGGCGGTACCGTACGGTCTCAGCGCCGGAGCCATCGACGCCGCGCTGAACAATTTCGTCGCCCTTCATTTCAGCTCGCGCCACATGAGCTGGCTGCACAGCTTCTGGGGAGTCGGCGCGATAGTCAGCCCCTATATTATGAGCCATGCGCTTTCTCACTCCGGATGGCGAAGCGGCTATGTTGTCACGGGTCTGCTTCAGGCGGCCATCGGGATTATACTCGTTGTAACTCTTCCCGTATGGAAGGTTTGCGGAAACAAAAACTCCGATCAGAAAGGAGAAAAGGCGCTCGGTATTGCCGGAACGCTCAGGATAAAAGGCGTACCCTTTATTCTTGCCGCATTCTTCTCATACTGCGCGGGCGAATCAACCGTTATGCTCTGGGCCAGCAGCTATCTTGTATCAACAGGCATGAAGGAGGAGCATGCCGCCGCCTTCGCCTCACTGGTTTACATAGGAATAACTGCCGGACGTTTTGTCTGCGGCTTTGTTTCCGACCGGCTGGGCGACCGTAAAATGATACGTATCGGTATGATAATTGCGGTTTCCGGCGCGGCCGTTGCCCTCATACCGTTTTCGCCGGTCATTTTAAAGCTTGCCGGACTTTTGATAATCGGCTTCGGATGCTCCCCGGTATATCCGTCCATAATTCATTCAACGCCGATGAATTTCGGAGCGGAAAATTCTCAGGCGGTGATAGGAGTGCAGCTCACCAGCGCCTATATCGGATCGACCTTTATGCCGCCTGTTTTCGGTCTGCTCTCATCCCTCGTCGGACTTTGGATTATGCCGCTTTACGCCGGGCTGTTCTTCGGTCTTGTTATACTGATGACCGAAAAAACATACAAATACGCCGGCGGGGAAAAAAGCACCGATCAGAGTCTTGTCCGGTAAATAACTCAGCTTTTACGTTTTCGCGAGACGAACATTACCGAAACCGCGCAAACCGCAGCAGCAGCCGCGCATACGACAAGCATTATCACAAACGCGGTACTCCAGCCGCTGCGCTGCGACACCGCGCCGAGAGAGTAGGAAGTGACGGTGCTTCCCACATAACAGAAAGTGTTCAGAAGTCCTGCAGAAAAGCCGGAGCTTATTAAATTTCGGTTGTCGAGCGGGAACACACTTGTAATTACATTATTTACCATGGCCATGAGGCAGGATACGCCGATAAAGCACAGCATAATAAAAATGATGCTGTGAATTCTGAGAGCGAGCACAAGCCCCGCGCATAAACCGGCAGAAATTGCAAAAAGAAGCAGATTCATGACAGAATGAGACGAGATTTTTTCGTGAAGCTTCTTTACAAGCACGGCTCCTATCATTGAAATCAGAGGCAGAAGCAGGGTGAGCAGAATCGAAAACGACTGCGAAACGCCGAACTCCTCATAGAGCACGGAAGTTACCCACGTATTGACGCCGTCCTTGACAAATCCGTTTGCAATTCCGCCGATGCAGGCCGCAACGAGCGGAACCAAAAGCAGAGCGGACACTCCGGAAAGCCGTTTTTCACGGTTCTTCTCTTTTCTGACAGGTTTGTACGCCTTTCCGAAAAGTCCGAGCCATATACACGCAGCGGCGGAGAGTACGACCGCGGAAAGAATGAACATGTGCTGCCATTTTCCGAACCGGACAAACAGCGCCGAAAAGCCGTATGCAAAGAAAGTTCCGACAATATGCGGAGTGCTCATAACGAGGATCGCTTTCGGCATCATTTCTTCCGAGACAAGGTCTGAAATTGTTTTTATCAGCGTACTCCAAAGCACCGACTGTACAACTCCGTTGAGCAGCCATATGTACTTCATTACCGATATGTCGCCGCAGAGCGCCATAAAAATATTTAAAACAGCCGACGCAAAAAGCGAAAGCGCGATCATCAGCTTTGAGTTGTAGCGTTCCGACAGAATTCCGTTTACAAGCTGTCCGGCGCCGTACGCAAAGAAAAAGCATGAGCTTACAAGTCCCGCGTCCGCTTTTGTTACGCCCAGGTCCGATATGACCGCCACTATGGATGCGCTGAAATTAAGACGTCCGACATACGCGGCGGCATAAGCCAGCCAGCAAATAAAAATTATTCGCTTGTCCCGCCTGAGTCTGTCTTCGTCCGTTAAGCTTTCTCCGTTTATTATATTCATGATAAATGGTCCTCCGGTTATTAATTTTGTCTTTTTTTCGACACGCTCCGCTCATTATAACACAGTAGTTTTGCCAGTTCAATACATCAAAGCGATTTTTAATGGGAAAAATCCGACTTGCGCGTTAATTTTAAACATTTTTTAAACGATGAATATTCTCTCTTTCTTTGCAAACACTAAATCCGTATCCATTTAAATCAAATTCAGGAAGGAAAGAAGAATCAAAAATGAAAGCAACGGGAATAGTCAGAAGGATCGACGATCTCGGACGCGTCGTTATACCGAAAGAGATACGGCGTACAATGCGTATCCGCGAGGGCGACCCGTCGCAGATATCATTGACAAGGTGGGAAAAGTTCTGCGTTGGAATGTTCAATTTAGCCAAACGCAGAGGATGGTAATTGTACATATAGGACGGCGAAGGCGCTGAGTATGGTGAATTTGTCCGTAAATTATGCTGTCATGGCTGTACTGACCAGGGAGTAACTGCTCTTTTTTTAGTTTATGTTTTTAGGTTTTGATTTCAGAGATGCGGAAAAGCGTTCTTGGGCAGTACGAAAAGTCAAATTCAGACTCATCACAGAAAAAAGCACGCATTACAAACGGAGTGATTAACCGTTTTATATGCGTGCTTCTTTATCGTGCCGGCTGTTTGGTTTTACAGCTTGCGCCGACTTTTTTCGCTATATGTATTTACATTTGCAAACATATTTTTATGCCTTTTTATCTGAAGATTCATCAGTTCCGGCGGAAGCAATGTCGTCAAAAACATAAAGGTAATAGTCTTCAAGAGTCGGAGGTATCGCTTTGGACTGTTCGGTCGGAGCTTTATCCGACACTACTCGCAGGATTACTCCGCCCGAGTTTTCGCCTTCTTCGTCTCGCGCAATGTTTGTTACGCGGAATTTTTCCTGCATCTGCTGAACCTCCGTCTCCGAACAAGGCACATTCCAGACCTTGCCTTCGATCTTTTTTGTCAGCTCATGCGGCGGAGCGTTGTCAACAATCACTCCCTTTTTAAGCATGATGATGTCGCGTGCGATAAACTCAATGTCGGAAACGATATGCGTCGCGATGATGACAATCTTGTTGAACGAGATTTTGGAAATGAAGTTTCGTATAGCGATTCTTTGTTTCGGATCAAGTCCGGCGGTCGGCTCGTCGAGAATCAATATCTCGGGATCGCCGAGCACGGCTTGTGCAAGCGCAAGACGCTGTTTCATTCCGCCCGACAGCGCGCCGATCCTGCGCCTTGGAACGTCGTCAAGCTCCACGGCAGAAAGAATTTCGGAAATTTCGCGCTTCGCCTTCACCTTGTCAAGTCCTTTGAGATCTGCCATATACCACATGAAACGCTCTACCGTAAAGTTTGGGTACATCCCCGGATACTGCGGCATGAAGCCGAGTTTTTCCCTGAAGCGCACTCCCATTTTCAAGACATTTTCTTCTGTTCCAGTTTCGTCGGCATAGAAAATTTCACCGGAGTCAGCTTTTAGGTTATCTGTGATTATATTCATCAGCGTTGACTTTCCGGAGCCATTCGGTCCGAGGAGAGCGTAGATGCCGGCCTCAAATGAAGCGGTAAAATCGTTCAAAGCGAGATTGTTTCCATATTTTTTACGGATATTATTGATACACAATTTCATTCTTACACCCTCTTTTTGCACCATTTTATTTTTGCCCAAACAACGCAAAAAACTGTCAGCGCCGCGCATGAAATATACGATATCGCATCATATAAAACGTTTTTGGGTGAAATCATATTTACAAAATCAAATATACCGGCATTTAATATCCCTGCATAATTTACAATATACGGAACCAAAACAATAAACATCGCAGTTACTATTGTTTTAACCTGGCTTTTCAAAACAGTCGAAAGAGATGCGGTCAGCAGAAAACATGCTATGTATCCGATGAAGCTCACAGATTGATACAGCCACAGGTATTTTGCAATACTTATATTCAGTTTGACACTGCCGAATTCCGGTATACTTTGTATCGGCGCGCCGAGGAAATTAATATTGTAATAATGTACGATAAACGCAGCCGAAATCAACGTAAATATAAAATATAAAGCACCTGCGGTTATTACTGAATAAAGTATTTTGGCCCGGAATAATTTTGTCCTTCCCTTATATGTAGTTCGAATAACCGTCCAGAAACCCGACTCATATTCAAACGCAAATACGTTACTTGCCAAAAGCAATATCACAATAATTGCAATAACGTCAAATGAAAAGTTTAAATGGCGTTTTATTCCCTCTTCATAAATGAACTCTACATCAGGATGTGCTTCTGCTGCCGATAATAAATAGTCCCGGCGTTCACACAACCTTTTGCATGCATCTTCACAATATTCCGCATATGTATTCCGCGCTTTATATTTTTGATATTCTTCTTGTGAAATCTTACCGCTGCGGTATTCCCCGACCGCTCTGTTATAATCTGCAATGGAGTCGGCTATATATTCCGCTTCGTCCGATATATTCTTCAGTTTTTCGTCGGTTATTTTTCCGTACACCTGCGAAATATAATCAATATATTGTATCTCGGAATAATTATTTATCGGAAAATAATATATTCCCGATACGACGCACTTCAGGATAATTGCCGCAAGCACAACGTAAATATATTTGCCGCATATAAGCTGTTTATAAAATTCTGTTTTTAAGAGCGGCATCGATTTCGGCGAACTGCTGAAAATATTTTTTTCGCCCGAAAACTCATTTATCCCGCCCGGGTTATGTAAAAACGGAATTATGGTCAGTATTATAAAGACCGCGAGCACCGCGATAATCATAAACACCGTATAATTTACGCACTGACCCATAAAGTTAAGTCCGCGATAACGGGTAAACAGGATATTTATATTCGCAAGTTCCGAGACACTGTATTTTTGCAGAAACCAATATTCAGAAGTCGGAGAAATATTCCCGATAAAAATACCGCTTAACGCCAAAACCGCCGCTGCGACAAACGCAAATTTTTCATTTTCGAAAAGCTTGCTTACTACTGCCGCAAAAAGGCTGAATACTGTAAAAATTATCACACGCAGAAGCAGATAAATAACCAGATATTCGCCGACGGTCAGATTATACGGGCAATATTGAAAGCTGTTAAGTGTCTGAACCGGGCGGCTTACCGATGACAATCCGCTGGTTAACGCAAACACGGAAAGCGGAGCCAAAGTAAATATCAAAGACAGTACTGCCGATATTATGATAACTGCGGTCAGCTTCGCGCGGACAGTCGGCACACCGCCATGCTTTGATATACGGAGAATAATATTCATTCCCGTACGCCGCTCTTTTGTAAACGTGCCGCAAAGAGTGCCGATTAAAGCAATGGCAAGCAGCGCGGCCGGTATTTTGAGAGAGAAAAACTCATTCCACCCTTTTGTTTCAACAATATCGAGTTCCATTCCGGCAAGCTTCGAATAATATGAGCAAAGTTCTCCGTAATATCTGCTTATGTATGTGCCTTCCTCTGATTCATAGAGCAGCAGCACCGATTCTTGAAGCAGCGACAAAATTTTTTGTTTATATTTTTCCGAATATCTGATCGTTTCTTCAACATCGTTGAATAGTTTTTTATCGCCGTAGTTTTTAAAATCAATATAATGATTCTCAAATGTCGGCATTGTTTTTGTATTGCCCGAATTCATCTCGCTGTAATATATGCCGTTATATTCAGACAACCGTTTGGAATGTTCGTTATATATCCGATTATATTCCTCTTCATCGGAAAGGTATAGATTTATCATTTCGGTTTTCGCCGACCAGATTTCTTTTTGTTCGCCGCTAAAATAACTTCCATACTCCAAAGCGGTGATTCCGACACATAAAATCAGCAATACCGCGAGCAGAATAATATGAAATCGAGACAAATATTTATTAATTTCATATTTAACAAGCATTTTTCCAACCTCAATTTTTTTCCATATCAGTCAAGGTTGATCCATTTGATCGTATTGTCTTTGAAATTTATTCTCGCAGTTGACCACATCTTTCTAAACCAAGCCAGACCGCCTTCTTTTTCCAAACGGCTATAATTTAAATATAAATAGTCTCCTACAATGTAAAAGCCACGGTCACTCCATTTCATTTCACCGCGTCCGTCGAATATCAGCTCCGCTTCGGCTGTATTGCTCCGCTTGACTCTGTATATTTTGTTTCCGGTTTCGTCACAAGCTTCCCCTCCGCGGGGACTTGTTCCGAAAACAATGGGATCGTAAATTGTATAATATATATATTCGTTTGTCAGCTGAAAATCCAATATCTGATCCGACGGCATTTTTACTTCTTCAACTCTATTATTTTTGCCAATGCAATATATTTTTCCGTACCCTCCCTCTGCCTTGGATGAACTGTGGAGTGCGTTCGAGCTTATAAGTACATATAACAAGCTTAAATTTCTATCGTAATATATATTATATATTTGATATCCTTCGTCAAAAGTCAATATTGTTTTTTCATTTTTATAGTTCATATCGGTTGAATAAAAACGTCTTTCATTTCGGTCAAGAAAATACAGCTGCCCGTTGGCTTTGAGGATTTCCCCGTGCTCGCTGTCATATTCATCGCTTATA
This sequence comes from Bacillota bacterium, assembly GCA_029219205.1. Classification (GTDB taxonomy): domain Bacteria; phylum Bacillota; class Clostridia; order Oscillospirales; family CAG-272; genus SUG1495. Next base: position 16,717 of record JAQXSY010000110.1, read on the forward strand.
ACGGTTACCGTTTTGTCCGAGAGATCCATTTTCTTTAAGTAGACTGTCTCGGTGCTAATTACCTCGCCGTTTTCGTTTTTTTCTCTGTCAACATGCGTTTCAGCAAAAAACAAATTGTTGTTTTCAATATCCACAAAACTTATAGAGTTATAATACTCATTTGAGGATAACGGGCTTGCAGTATATAACATAGATGTTCTGTTATTATCTAAATCTATCTTGTATATAGCATCATCGCATGTCTTTCCGTTATATATGCTTTTAATAACATATATCGACGACATTGATTCCGGATCAAACGCATAGGAAACCCAATCAACGTATTGGCAGCCGCTTTCTTCGGTATGTTCGCAAAGAGGATCGGGACAAATATGATGCTTCTCACCTGTTAATAAGCTTATATATGTTAACATACTGTTAGTGCCGGAAGAGGTTGACGTCGGTTTGGAAACCTTAAAATACAACCGGTCGTTTTTAATAAAATAATTTCCGCCCCAACAGTTAGAAATTCCTTCATAAGATTTTATGGTTTCGTCATATTTGTATTCAACCTCCGGAGTTAACCATTTCCCGACTTCGTTTTGATAATCATATGTTTTATCAACCGTCGTAGTATCTATTTTTTTATCAACCTCGGATATAATTTCTTCTTTTGTTTTTTGATTTGCACAGGAAACACATGATATTGCCAATATTATACAAAGCAAACTCAATAAAAACCTTTTTGTCATATGAATCACCCTTTGCTAAATAAATATTTATAAACTATCACTTTTAGCGGGAGAAATTTTGAAATGTTTCTCCCGCTAAAAATTACCGGCGATTAGTCTTCTTTAACCCAATAATCTTCAACTATTATTTCTTCTCCTATCCAAGCATATGCGCGAGACACTTGAGTCGGCACATCCGGATAGCCTACTAAATAACTTTCATATCCGTATGCGTGCAGAGATGTATACCATCCTTCAAAACTGTCTCCGGTCCAGCCCAATGAATTGCCCAGTCTGGCGACTGCCAGCAAATCATTTTCTTCATAACAAACAATATGAGATTCGGCATACATTCTTTTGGCTCTCGCATAAGTTTGATCCGGATCGTACTCCAAATCGGCATAAACGGAAAAAGCCAAGATACATACCAAAATTACCCTTGCAATTATCATCGAAATGGTTTTCCTGTTTTTCATAATAACTCCTCCGTAATTGTCAGAATAAATGCTTTTACTTTGAGATGTACCGCCGTTTATGGCAGTGTTAACATAAACCATTGGACTATCCTTTCGTATGATTATATCGACGGCTGCAGCGTTTCCTGCGTCGTGCTTGTTGTAAAAAATGCCATAAGCTATCGTATAATTCCGCTCTCTGTATTTTTAATACAGCCGCCCGGCTAAACTGCGTCCGTTTTTTCCTGCATCAAAATACAATCCAAAAGATTCCAACGTTTCCTTAAACTACATTACCGCTTAATTAAAACATACCATATTTTATTAATAATGTCAATATATTTTTTATAAAATCTATATATTTTATATAAATAATCATAGACATTTGTAAACATTGCGCATTTCTCATCCGGGTATTTCGCGCCGGCGTTCGTCAAAATAAGCGTCGGCGCATAAAAAGCTGAAAAGATGATGAAAATAATACCGGCGAAGGAGTGTGATTCTATTTGGAGATGAACGTCAGGAATGACAAGAAGCTTGTTGAAATCTGGCTGACAAATACAGAAAAAATCGACCCCGTTCTGCGGGAGAGACTGAAGGAGCTTTACGCCAAGTACAAGGCGAAGAAATATACGGTAGCCGTGTTTGAATCCGGCAAGGGCGACCTGTACGGAAACACGCGGGATCTGCTGCTCTTCAACCGCCGCCGCAGCGCCGAGAAGGCAGTCCGTCAGGAGAAAATGCAGCGTACGGCGGCAATGGAACGATGAGCGCAGGGCGCAGGGGAAAAATTCCTTCTTCCCCTTTTTCTTTATGCTTGAAATGTATACAAACCCATGATACAATATTATCTGTAAACAAGAAAAAAAGTGCAGATAAAATTACGTCGACAGGAGGTAAAGCAACGTGACCGACGTATTTGATATTGCGGGATATGCCCGTATTTCTGTCGATGACGAGCTTGACCAAAAGAACATTTCCATCGAAAACCAGAAGGCCATCATCGAAGACTTTGTGAAAACCCGCTTTCCCGGAAGCACACTGACGTTTTTTGAAGACCGCGATCGCTCCGGCTACACCTTTGATCAGCGGGAAAGCTATCAGGAAATGCGCCGGGGACTGATGAGCCGCAAATACGATATTCTCATCATCAAGGATTTTTCCCGTTTTTCCCGCCGCAACAGCCGCGGGCTGGTTGAGCTGGAGGATCTTAGGGACGCAGGCGTGCGTATCATTTCCATCGGCGACGGCATCGACTTTCCGGGCGGCGATGACTGGCTGAAAATTCAGTTCCAGTTTCTTGTCAACGAAATGCCCGTTACCGACACCTCCCGCAAGGTGCGCAGCGTCATCAAACGGCGGCAGGCGGACGGCGAGTGGCTGTGCGCCGCGCCCTACGGCTATATAATCAACAGCCGCAGGGAATTTGAGATCGTACCAACGGAAGCGGAAATTGTCCGAACGATATTCGACCTTTACAACAACCGCGGATGGGGATACAAAAAAATCGCCAACTACCTGACCGACGAAGGCGTACCAACGCCCCGTATGTCCGAGCAGATGCGCCGGGAAGCCGACGGAAAAGAGTGTAAGCGTCAGGTAAAGGCGGCGTGGGCCATTGTGACCGTTCAGGGGATTCTTGACAACGATTTCTATATCGGCACGCTCCGTCAGGGCAAGTACACCCGCGCAAAAATCAACGGCAGGGATGTAAAACGGGACGGCGGCGAGCACATTGTCATTGAAAACCATCATCAGGCGATTATCGGCTACCGAACCTTTGCCGCAACCATGGCTCTGCGGAAAAAGCGCAGCCGGAGCAATTACCGCGGCGTGAAGATCAACGACAATGTTTACTCCGGCTTTCTGGAATGCGGCAACTGCGGCAGTCCCATGTTCGCCATGAGCCGCAGCGACCTGGCTCCCGCCTACACCTGCGGCACCTATCACAGACGTGGTCTGAAAGGATGCACCAGTCATCACATCCGCGCGGATAAGCTGGACGAGCTGCTTAAGATTTTTATAAAGAAGGTCATGGAAAACTCCGCCGCTATGATCGAACAGCTGAACCGGGACCTTGCACGTGAGAACGACGACATTGCCGAAACCGAGCAATCCGCCGACAATCTGGCTGCCGTACTGGACGAGCTGACAGAAGAAATGAAAGTCACCAAGCGTCAGCGCATCCGCGAAATCATGAAAAAGCCCGAACAGGAAGCCTCCATTGAGGCCATGTACGACGAACTGGAAGCGGAGCTGCAAAAGAAGATTGACGGACTCAACCGCCGGATCGACCTGCTGTCTGACAAGCGCAACGCCATCATTCAGGTTAACCGCACTGCAAAAACCGCCATTGACATATTCCGCGACATTCTGGAAAAAGAAAAGCTCGAGCGAAACGACCTTGAGCTGCTGATCGACCGGATTCTGGTATTTGAGGATCATCTGGAGATCCGGCTGCAGGCGGATATCGACGCTCTGCTGCGGTGCGGCAGCACTGAGGACGCCGTAAATTTTAATTTGGGCACGGAAAATATCGAAACTACGCTGATTCAGTCCTCCAAAAACCACGGGGACAAGGTTTTTCGTGTCAATGTTATCAGTAACGGCGACCCGCTTGAAATATACACTGACCGCGAAGGAGAAGTAATATTCAAAAAATATTCACCCATCGGTGAAATGAACGCTTTTGCAGAGCAGTACGCAGACACGCTTCACAAAACCTGTCTCATGTCCGTAGCGATATGCGACCGCGACTGCGTAATTGCCTGCGCCGGAGTTCCGCGCAAAGATTTTTTTGAAAAACGGCTGTCCGCCGACATCGACGACATCATCGAAAAGCGCGGATTTTACCAGTATAAGCCCGGAAGCAGAAAAATCAGCGTAACAGACGGTACTCAGGCGTTCTATACGGTCTGCGCAATGCCGATTATCTCCGGCGGCGACGTTATAGGCTGCGTTGCGTCTCTTGCACAGTCCGCCGAAGAGCGCGAATGCGGCGAAGCCGAGGCAAAGCTCACAAAAACCGCCGCCGGTTTTCTCTCTCGTCAGTTCGGAGACTGAACGGTATCGGATCCGGCTGCCTTAAAACCCAAATCAATAAGATCATTTGCGTTTTATTTTAAAAAAAATTCCCGGACGACAGTAAAAATTACCGTCGTCCGGGATAATTTTTTTATTGGGATTTTTATCAGTCTTCGCTTCTCGGAACGACGATAAGCACGCCGCTCGCGGGATTGATAGTTACGCTTCCGTTCCATTCCTGCGCGTCCTGGAAGATACGAACCTCCGGAATAAACGCATTTTTGAGGTCGAATCCCGGAAGATCAAGCTTGGGTGTAACCGTAACGGGCTTATCCGTCCAGCTTGCAAGCGCAAGTATCGTATATTTTCCGCCTGCGAATACCGACATCATTATGCCGTCGTCGCCGGTCGAGCCGGGAAGCTCTTCCTCGCTCCAGAAACCGTAAAGCGTGGTGTTTTCAATATCGTACTCACGGAAGAACTCGAACAGTCCTTCGGGAGAGTCGCCCGCCCACGGGAAACGTGTGGTCGCGCCGAAAAGCATTCCTCTGTATCTTCCGGTTGACCAGGAGTCCTTATCGTTCATAAGAAGCTCTCCGGGCAATCCGAAAGGAAGTCCCATTATTTCGGTTATCCAGAAATCCGCCTTCTCGCGTATATGGTGGAATCCCTCTCCTATCCAGACCGAATCCATATAAGGCATAAGCGGCATATAGACGTTGAGCGAGTTTGCAAATCCGGCACGCGGGTCGTAGTGTTCCCACGAATGAAGATCGATGAGTCTCGGGCCGTTGCATCCTTCGCCGTCTCCGCGCGGCTCGGAATCGAGCACTCGCCTTGCACGGCGCATCGTTATGCGGTCGTAGGATATATCGTCGAGGTAAAGACCGTCTATGTGATAATACTTGCACAAACGATCAAGACCTTCGATATAGTAGTTGCAGTGACGGCTCTGTCCGTCGGTTATGATAGCCATATCGTGCGGCGTGCGCCATGCGGGTATGCAGCCCTCGCCGTATCTGTCCTTGAATTCCTTTATGCTTTTTTCGTCCCAAAGACAGCTCATCTGTCCTCCTATCGGAGGAGCTATTATCTCATCTCCGAGCGACATCATTGCGTTCATCTCGCAGGTATGGTCGCTCTGCTCGCGCATTGTGTAATACAGCTTTACGCCGACTCCCTTTTCGTGCGCGCCTTCGATATACGGTATAAGCTTATCGTCGGTTATGAAAGGATAGTTTATGTAAGGATTCTCTTCCTCATCGTGATGCACAATCATATGAGTAAGACCGTATTTTACAGCCGTTTCGGTTTTCGGAGCCGAACCGTGATAGTAGCGCGTACGGAAGCGCGCACGCATATCAAGCGGCTTGAAGGGCGTTACCAAAAAGTCGAAGCCGTAATCGAGACACTTGCCTTCCTCCATTACGCGCTCTCCGGAATATGCGCGGATATGAGCGCCTTCGTCGTCGCGTATCAGTGTTACTCCGCCAAGATTGCCGTTTTCGGTGGGGTTAGCAAAGCTTTCGGGCATATGAAGCTTGCGGTGACGGTAGTAAATATTTACAAACGGTTCAACAAAGTTCTCTCCCTTGAACTCGCAGCGGATACCGCCGTTTACAAAACCGTTCCAGATTGAGTTCTGATGAAGCTCCACATCCCATTTAAAGTCGTGGCGTTCGGGGCAGTCGCCGCCGCGCAGTCCGAGACCCATGCTGAATCTGTCAAAAGGCTTTTTGACCGTATATTCAACCGAAATGTCAGCAATCTCAAGGCGTTTTTTAGCCGTCAGCTTCGGAACAACGGAAATAAATCCGTCAAATTCAGCATGTCCGATAATTTCGCAGCTCAGCTCGCCGCATTCGGAAACAACTTTCCAAACTCCTCCGTTGTCGTCGCTTGAAACCTCGCTCTCGATAACACGGAAATCCTTTGACAGACGGCGAATTTCTCCGTCCGCAAACGTAATCACGATATCTGCGCCATCGGTTATAACTCCGGTTTTGTCGCAAATCCGCACATTCTTATTGAAGTGAGTCGTTATTGAGCCGGGAAGACCGCATTCGGAAACCTCTATATCGCGTCCGAGAATCGAAAGCACTCTGCCGTGCCAGACAGGCGTTATAAACGGACGTGTAACTCCTCCGTCCTGAGCCAGTCTTGAGTTGAACCATTCAAGACGCGTCATTTTTTCCGGTTCTCCGAAGCCGTGTTCAACGCAGTCGCCGCTGATAATAAGTTCAGCAGGAATGTCAACGCGTTCTTCTCCGCAGATAAGTCCGACAGATCCTTCATATGAGCCGTCCGGCAGCGAAGCGGGAATGCGCGCCGTTATCCACAGCGTATACTGTTTATCCGCTTCAGCGTTTATCTTTTTGCCGAGGGGGTTCCCGCGATAATCAATTCCTCCAAGATTCAAGCATGAGAAATTCTCGGCAGGAACCACTTCATGAAATCCGGAATAATCAAGTCTGACATCTCCGGAGACTCCTGTAAAAACAATGGCAAAAGCATAATGCTCGTCTCTTCTCGCATCCATAACGATTTTGAGCGGCGAGTTTTCAAAATCAAACGGAAGATCAGGTCTTACGGGATTCATACGACTGCAAATTGCATATTTCATAATCGTTGGCCTCTCAGTAAATGATTTTTAAGGTACTTTAACTATTTGCGATTATACCATTCAGGTCAAAAGTTGTCAAGATATATTTTACAATATCGGGACGATGCTTTTTTGTGCCGGACGCATGACGGAATATCTTTCAGACAGAGGGAACGCGCGCGGCGCCGGGATGCCGCATAACTTTTTTTATAATTTCCGAACCTTTTATGCGGGAACGCAAAGACCTCTGCCGCCGTGAAAAGCGCCGGCAATTTCAAAACCTTCTTCTTTCCTTTGTCCCGCGGTTTTATTTATCAATAATAATTCCGCCGCAGGTCAAAACCCCGCGGCGGACGGTTTATTTTTTACATAACGCTTCCGAAACATCAAAATTAAGGACAAATCCGAAGAAACGGTTGTTTTTGTGTTTCTCCGAAAAAACGAAGATAAGCTTTGTTACCGCAAAGGCAGCAAACGCCGAGAACACGCCGACGATAAGTGCGGCAAGTACGTCCGAAGGGTAATGCGCCATCAGATAGCAGCGTGAAACGCACATAAGCGCCACATAAACATATGCCCAAAGCACCTTCCTGTTCTTAACAACAAGCGCGAGCGCGGTCACGCCTGCCGCCGCCGCGGTCACGTGACCCGACGGAAAGGAAAATCCGTCTTCCGCCGGCGAACCGACAGAAAGCCAGTAACCGTAATACGGCATAACGACATTGTTGAAAGGCCTCGGTCTTGCAACAAAATCCTTCAGAATTAAATTCGTGATAAGCGCTCCGCAGCAGACCGACCCGAACATACAAACTCCCGCCGGCCGTGCCTTTCTGAAGCAAATTAAAACAACAGCGATAAAAAGCATAAGTATTCCCTTTTCGCCGATAAAGGTAATCGCTTTCGCAATCGGAGTCACAACCGTGCCGGCCGATTCCGCAAGAGAATGGCATGCTCCGAGCAGCGCGCCGTCAAAGTCTGAAAAAAATTCGTTCAGCCACAGCGCTGCGTGTGTAAGCTCCATAAATTCACCTCTTTATAAAGAAATAAGAGGAACAGCACGGGCGCTCCATCAGAAACGTGGAACGCCCGGCATCGCCTGTCTGAGTCAGTTTTTTATTTTTTAAAAAGCTTTCCGAGGCCGTCGAGCGCGTTCTTGGCGTCCTCGGCGATATCCTCTGCTTTGTCTCCGGCGGCCTTGAGCTTCAGCTTTGCTTTAACGCCGTCGACAATTTTTTCGATAATTTCCGACGGGATTCCGCCGCCGAGAATTTTTGAGACAACCTGAGACGGATTGGTTTTAAAAAGAGTTGCAAGCTTTCCGTCCGCAGTCAGCGCGTTAATGACTTTCGTTATCTGTTCTTTAATATCCATATTGTTTTTCGCCTGCGATTATTCCGGTTTTTTAAAAATTATTCCTCGGTAACAATTTCTGCATCGGCTGCGTTCTTCTTAACGGATTCGATGCCGTTTATGCAGCTTGCTTTCGACTTGTAGCCCTCGGAAGTTGCGATGATCTCACCGTTTCTCGCCTTGAGTCTGAAACGGAACTCGCCGGACTTGTCTGTATACATCTCAAATTTCGGATGCTTCAGAGTCTCATAGTTTTCAACGGTCTGATCCTCAACGCCGGCAACGGGTGCGTTGTTCTTTACGGACTGAACGCCGTTTTCCGCGGATCTCAGGGCAGTATAAACTTCTGAAGTCGCAATAACTTCTCCGTTAGACGCCTTAAGGTCAAACTTTATTCCCGAAGCAACGTTTCTGATTACAAATTTTCCCATAATACTGTGTCCCCTTCAATTTTTTATATTTAATGCAATTATAACAGACATTTTGGTAAATTTCAATACATAATTACATTTTCTCGTTTGATTTTAATAACAATTTTTTTAAAAAAAGACTTGGGAAAAGCTCTCGCCGGAATAGGACAAACGCATCCCGGCATATATTTTTACAGAACCGGAGGTGTGATTTATGTTATCGTCGCTGTTTATGTTCATGTCGCAGTTTATTTTTATGTTTCTTAAAGTATCGGGCGCAAAATCGTATCCGCCGCCGCTCGACGCCGCGACGGAACGCAGGTATTTCGAGCTTGCGTCAAAGGGCGACATGAATGCCCGCGAAAAGCTTATTGAACATAACCTGAGGCTTGTCGCTCATATAGTTAAAAAGTATTATTCGTCAAGCCCGCATCAGGAGGACCTGATGTCAATCGGAACGATAGGCCTGATAAAGGCGGTTGATTCCTTCGACCCTCAGAACGGCGCAAGATTCGCAACATATGCGTCAAAATGCCTTCAAAACGAGATACTCATGCATTTCCGCTCACAGAAAAAAACGCAGTCGGAGGTATCGCTGAACGAGACAATCGATATCGACAAAGACGGCAATCCGCTTACATACAGCGATATTATCTGCACCGACGACACGATAGCCGAAGACATCGACCGTCGTCTGCGATGTGAAAAAGCCGCAAAAAAGGTACGCACTCTGCTCGACGGGCGGGAACGCGAGATAATTATACTCAGATACGGTCTGGACAACCGCCGTCCGGTAACCCAGCGCGAAATCGCCCGCAAGCTCGGCATTTCCCGATCATATGTGTCGCGCATTGAAAAATCCGCGCTTGAAAAGCTCAAAAAGGCGCTTATGAATTAGAATCAAAGTCAATTATGCCGTACAATTTCAACAATTCTATACGTTCTCTGCCCAGCCTGACCGAGCCGAATGAATCGTGTTTTTCCTTACTTAATGCATATCGAACGATCCTTTGAATCCACGCTGCCGGAAGCAGCGCCGGATGTTTTCTTACGTAAGGATATTTTTTCTCCATATACGCCCTGCTTGGAAATACGGACGGCAAAACGCCGCCCTTTTTTCCGCTGCGTCCGGCGCGCGCCGCGTTCAGCGTCATCGTCGACGAATGAAGCCGCGTATAATCGTTGGTACCGTAAATGCCGCTGCAAAGCGCATCGTGCAGCAAAGGCTCTGCGTCAATACCGTCGTCCCACGGCAAAGGAAGCTCAAAGGAGACGCCAAGATATCTTCGGGCAATCGCAAACGCGGCTTTTGCAAAGTTCTCGGCGTGTACGGATGCGCACTGGTCGTATAAGAGTTTCCAATCTATTTGATCACAGTACTCCCTCGCCCACAGACCGATGTCACAGAACTGCCG
>JAQXSY010000111.1 GCA_029219205.1 Bacillota bacterium
GTCAAGATTTTTGGAAGGATTGTTATTATGAGCAGTTTTATTTGTGCAAACCGGACGTTTGCACTGTTGCGATAAAGCAGCTCTTTCGCAATTGAACATTTCAAATGATTTTGATGATTAAACATGGATTGTGATGAGTGCAGAAGAAGGCGAACAAGAATTAGTTTTGTTTCAATTCTGCTAATTTGAAGGTTATTATAGTCTTGAAGGATAGGGTAACTTAGGTTTTCCTATTTTTGCGTTAGAGGAAGGAAACCAAACTTTGGTCGGGGCGCTTCCTGCTTCTTTGTTTATTGGATGACTTGGCTATAGAAGGTACAGGATAAACAATCTGACGGATAATACATCAGAATAATTTATACTGTACCTTTTTTAAATATGCATGAAAATGTAGAAAAAAAGCGCAGAAAGTTACGGTTTACAGTTAGTCACTCTCCATCCTACTCGATTATTTCGGGCAAATATATTATATTATTTTCATACTGCATGAACCTTTTGATGTTTTTTTTCGACTATATAAGTGAAATCGATTTCAAAATCATTTGCGAGGAGGTGATAATGTGAGTGAATTTGAAAAGCTATTGCAGGAGAATTTTGCTCAACTTCAACGTTATGTAAAGTTCAAAATAGGTAACAAACATGATGCTGAAGATATCATTCAGGGTGTATGCCTGACTGCTACGGTGAAATTTAATTCTTTGAAAAATCTGTCTGCTTTCAAAGCGTGGCTAATTGGTATTGCGAGTCATAAATGTAATGACTATTACCGGCGAAAAGCATCGGACATGAATATTTCTTTGGAATCTTTATATGAATCTGAGATAAAAATGGGGAGATATGGTATTTCGGAACACAACATCGTACGCGATACCCTAGATAGTCTTGGAGATAAAGAACAACAGATTCTATATTTGTATTTCTTCAAGGAAATGTCGCAAGAGGATATTTCAAAGAGACTTGATGTTCCACTAGGCACAGTAAAAAGCCGCCTGCATTATGCAAAAGAAAAATTCAAACAACATTACCACCATCCCAAAACATCAAAAGGAGAAGTGAATATGAAGAAATTACCCGAGTATTTGCCTGAATACATAATTGAATCAATTAATGAGCCAGTGTTCCTGGTGGTTTTTGAAGAACTTCCCAACTGGTTTATTGCTCCGAAAAAGGGTGAGGAAATCACATGGGCAAGTTATGATATGCCGAACAGGAATATCACCGAAATTGTTCACTCAAAAGTAACTTCTAAGGTATTAATTCATGGAATTGAAGGCGTGGAAATATTAACTGAATTCGAGAATAAAGGCAGCGAGTATACGAGCTCATCACCACATATCTATTATGCGCAGCTTACAGACTCGCATTGCCGTTGGTTAGGGGAAAGTTATGTAGACAAGAATGGTGTTAAACGTTTTCTGACTTTTCTAGACGGAGATGACTTCATTTCCGAATGGGGTTACGGTGAAGACAACTGCGGAAACGAAACACATCATGTCCCATACGGAATTATAACACGCTCTAATAATTTAATTACTGTATCAACTGACAAACACGTGATAGATGTCGTTGGAAGGTATAAGGTCAAAATCAATAACAGTGAGTATGATACAATTTGTATTATGGAATATTTCGAGAATGGAGCATTAACGGAACAGTATCTTGATAGGAACGGAAAAACAATTCTCTGTCGTAGATTCAATAAAAACAATTGGGCAAACAAGCGTTATGGAAAGCTGTGGACAGAGATGCTTCCCGAAAACGAAAGACTTATTGTCAACGGTGAAACCTACGTACATTGGTACGATTCTGTAACTAATAATATTTTCTGACACTCAGCCCCACTTCAAGCGGGGCTTTTGAGGTAATAGGGCAGAAATAATTTGTTGAGGAAACAAAGGATAAAAATCCGTTTAAATAGATTAGATAAAATTCTGATCACATACGTAAAAGATTAAATTTCCTGATATAAGAGTAAATGACTAAAGCATACCATGGCGTACAAACAAATTTTTGGAAGATTATATTGATGTAATAAAAGTTAGTAGCGATTTATGTACCTAAGCTCCATGCGGATTTTTATGAAATATTAGCAGATGACATTCAACTTGAAAATCCGCTTGCAGCGTTTCCGAGAGTAAATGCAATAGCGGCAAATGTTCAACTGTTAAGGTGGTTATTGATTAAACGAATTCAATTTTTTATACATTTTTTAGAACTGAAAGTCTGAGAAGATTATCTGAATTGGATTTTTCTGTTTTGGACAGCGTTTTTATAATAAAAAGACAAACACTTGGCTGAGGAACATTCGGCTATGTATTGGTTCGAGTCATTTCAGAAATTCTTGTTTTTAGGTTTCCTGAAAAAAACGTTTTGTATAGGTTCAAATCCTGCGAATTTGAAAAAATGCTATTTCGGATCAAAATTTTTCGAAAAAATCAGGAACTAAAAAGCTGAAAAATCTCTCGAAATCTCCGCTTTTCTCGCACATTGGAGTACCAAAATTCTGTTTTCATCGTACGGTCTTTTTTTTAGACCTAAATATGGCAGAGGTCGCCTAAAATGAACCGGTGCAATGACGGTGTCCTAAAAAGAAACGGGATTATATCGCGATGGACAGACTTTGCCCTTTGTGTTGATCGGAGGTGGATGGTTCCGCTGCCTACCGGACTTTCAATTCAATGCTTGAAATGAAATCTATGTATCAACGCGGAGCGAGATAATGCCTTGGATGTCGGCAGTAAACTGGAATAAATACCTGCTTTACGTTAGGATTTTTACAGCTATATTATACCACGAAAGCAACGACCGGGCTATCCTTTTGGGACAACCCGGTCGTGTTTTTGTTTATGGGGCTTGTCAGTGCGGCAGTCACACTCTTTTTAAATGGCTGTATAGATGGTCTTAACTTTATCGAACCCAAATTGTTCCGGGTCAAAATCCTTCACTTTTGCGATTGTGCAAAACGGCATATATCCATTCTCCACCAGATAGTTAATTGCCAAGGTGTACGCTTCTCTTGTGAACGAGGCGTTTTGATACCGTTTCAGTGCGGCGACACCCTCGACGTCAGCGACACGGAAGCTATATTTGCCGTACAAACAAGTGCGGAACAGCGCAATCAGATTTTCTCCATCGTAAATGCCCAGCGGTTCATCATGCAGTGTATTATGGAACACATCGCGCTGCGTCAGACTTTCGCAGACCTTCCAGTCGTGTCCGTATTCCGCTGCAAACGTTTTTACTGCCAAAATGTCATCAGCAGTCAAGCGACGTACGGTATACTTACTGGAACAAAGAATCACATCACCGCGGTACAACCACTCGTGAACGCTCGCCTGTGCGCTGATCCCGTATTCCCTCATGGTTAGGAGCACATCCGCTTCTTCTCCGGGCAGGCTGAACGAGGTCGATTCACTGAACCCGCGCAGGAGATTCACATATTCAGCTGTTTTCGCCGAATCATCCGATACGATATATGCGTAGACGGAATTTCCGAACGTATCAAAACCGATGTAGGAACCGTCCGCATCACTGACGAACTGCGTGCCGTTGTATTCATACATCACGACCGCACAGATACCGTGGCGTATCGCGTCAGTATGAAGAAGTTCTTCCACAACGGCAGCGTTGTCCACCGGTCGAAAGGTCGGGTGGTCATGCAGGAAACGGACGGCATTTGTTTTGTCCGCAACATCCGCATAAGTGATGGGCAGCTTTTCGTAATAGGCGCGGTATTCGCTGGGCGACCTTCCATACATGCTGCCGAACGCACGAGTAAAACTCTCGTGTGTCTCATAGCCACACTCCAGCGCAATATCTGTAATATCACGGGAAGTACTGCGCAGAAGGACGGCGGCTCGGGACAGGCGGGTGAACCGAACATATTCCATAACGGTAAATCCGGTATGAGCACGGAAAAGGCGATTGAAGTAATCGGTACCGAAACCTGCGTGGTTGGCAATATTCGTGATGGTGAGGTTTTCGGTATAGTTGGACTTGATATAACCGATCGCTTTCCGAATAAGTTCCTGTGTTTCCATCATATTTGAAACACCTCCTTTGTTGTTGTGCCTGTATTATAACATAGCGGCGAAAAATCCGCTTTGCAGAAAACGCTAAGTTTAAAGTGCAGAAAATTATCATAAAACAATGAACGGCAAAATCCGCTTTTTACGTCTGAACTTTTATTAACGTGAGCACGATAAAATACGGGCCAGTAACAAATATCCTTTCAAGAAACACTGCCACAAAAAAAGCACACAAATCTAAGGACGTAGCAAAATTCATCCTTTTTTGTGTACATAAACGTATATTTACATTATTTCAATACACTTCTTCATCAAACAATGCTATGTCAAATCGTCCGGTCTTTTTAGAACCACTAAATATGTGATGTGAC
>JAQXSY010000112.1 GCA_029219205.1 Bacillota bacterium
ACAAGAACAAGGTCTCCCTCTCCCATTCCGACAAGGACACGGTCGAGGTCGGAAAAACCGGTTTGCGTGCCGACAGCCGCCTCTTTGTCCGTTTTGAGCAGTTTTAAATGATCGTAAACCCGGAGCATGGCTTCGCGTATATGAACGAAGCCTTTTTGAGTGCTGCCTTCGGCGATCGAAAAAATCCTTTGTTCGGCCGAGTCGATAATATGCTGTATATCGTCTTGCTCTGAATAAGCGGTATCGGTTATTTCTGAGCAGGCTTCGATAATTTGACGCAGAATGCTTTTGTCGCGTACGATATGCGCATAATCTGAGACGTTTGACGATCCGGGAACGATTTCGGCAATCAGCTTAATATACCGTCTGCCGTTTTCATCGCTTTCATATACGCCTCTTTTAACGAGCGCGTCAATAAGAGTAACAACATCGATAGTACGGTTTTGCAGATAAAGATCCTGCATAGCCGTATATATCTGACGGTGTTCCTCAAGATAAAAATCGTCGGTTTTAATTATCGATACAATATCGTTGAAGCAATCCGGATCAATCAAAATCGAACCGAGAACAGACTGCTCCGCCTCAAGAGAGAACGGAAGCTGACGCACAAAATCATCGCCGGTTGTTTTCATAAAATTTTATTTACCGGAAACGACAACGTTGACTTTTCCGGTAATCTCCGGGAAAAGCTTTATGTCAAACGAGTAAGTTCCGTACTGCTTTATTGGATCGGGAGCTACTATCTTGCGGCGGTCGATATCAATATTATGCTGTGCAAGCAGCTGCTCTGCGATTTCCTTTGTCGTAACAGAGCCGTAGAGCCTGCCGTCCTCGCCGGATGAAACATGAATTTTAACGACAACCGTTTTAAGCTTTTCGGCCAATTCCATAGCCTCTTTCTTTTCGGTTTCGATTTTAAACAGACGTGCCTCTTCCTTTGTTTTAAGCTCGTTCATAGCTTTCGCATCGGCTTCAATCGCAAGTTTTTTGGGGAAAAGAAAATTTCTTGCGTATCCGTCTGAAACGTTAATAAGATCTCCTTTTTTTCCCTGTGCCTTTACGTCTGCAAGCAAAATGACTTTCATAAAAATTAATCTCCTTATTGTTCGTCGGTGGTTTCGTCAAGATATTCGTCTATTGCGCATTTAAGCATATCGACGGCGCTGTTTACTGTAATACTGTTAAGCTGCGTTGCCGCCGAGTCGAAATGTCCGCCGCCGTTCAGCTTTTCAAGTATAAGCTGGACATTGACGGTGCCGGCTGACCGTGCCGAAATGTGAATCACATCGCCGATACGGCATATGGCAAACGAAGCGGAAATGCTGTTTACGCCGAGCAGCTTGTTTGCGGCTTTGGCCGCCGCTATCCTGTCTACAGATGTATTGTCGTCGGAATCGCTTATGCACACCGCAAAGACGTCGCGGTAAATAACAACATTTGATTCAAATTTCGCTTCTCTCCGGAAATCGTCGATTTCCGTTTTGAAAAGCGTTTGCGCATCTCCCGGGTTTGCGCCTTCTCCGCGCAGATATAACGCTGCGCTGAATGTTCTTACGCCGGTGTTTCGGGTAAACTGGTTTGTGTCAAGAAGAATTCCGGCGTATAGAATATCCGCTTCATTCTTCTGCAGCATACGCTCGGGAAGAGATTGTTCGAGAATTTCAGAAACAAGCTCGCAGGCGGAAGAAACGGAGGCTTCGATATATGAAATAATCGGTTCGAATTCAAATTCGGCAGTTTTTCTGTGATGGTCGATTATAACCACGTTTGACGCGATGTCGGCAAGCTCCGGAAGTTCATATTGCTGGCGGTTATTCACGTCAACGATTATCAGGAGCGTGTCCGGCGACACAAGATCGAGCGCGTCGTGCCCTTCGATAAATATCGGAGAAATTTCATTTTCGGCGTATTCCGGAACGCTCATTATCCGTTCGGCGCATCGTTTATAATTTATGTCTTTTTTATTTACGACAATATTCACTCTTACACCGCAGAACATGGCGAGCCTTGCCATTCCGACCGACGCTCCAATCGCGTCGAAATCGGTGTTCTTGTGGCCCATGATAATTACATTTGAGCTGACTGACATCCTTGACGCAAGCTCGTTTGCAACGACTCGCGCACGGACTTTGGTGCGCTTCTGAATGGTTTTTGTGCGTCCGCCGTAAAAGTCGAGTCCCTCGCCGGTTTTAACAACCGCTTGGTCCCCGCCTCTCTGAAGAGCCATATCAAGGCATGCCGCCGCTTCTCTCTCTTTGTCGGAAAGCGTGCCGTCGGAACCGGATATTCCTATTGAAACGGTTATTGGAAGAGTTCCTTCGCCAACGCGGATGTCGCGGATTTTGTCGAGAATCTCAAATTTATTTTCGGTAAAATCGTTTAAGTGATGCGCGTCAAAAATCATGATGAATTTTTCACGCTCGTATTCTTTCAGAACACCGCCGACCGAAACCGTCCATTTCTTAAGCTGGTCAATGACAAGAGCTTCTCCTTCGCTTGTCTTGTCCCGGGAATAGCGCTGAAGCTCTTCAATATTGTCGATCATAATGTAGGCAATCAGCGTGTTTTCGTCGGTAAGCCTTCTGTATGCATTGCTGAGCTCGGTTTTGTCGTTCCAAACAGTAAGGATGTAACTTTTATTGTGAGATTCGATTTTGTATGATTTTACTCTGAAAAACGAACCGAAAGCGATTAGTTCGACTCCGTCGGTACGCTCGTCCGAAGTTATGACTGAGATCGGCATACCGGTGTAATCATCAATTCGTTCTCCGTATAGCGCGGAGCGCTTGTCTGTTTTTGCGGTAAAAGCGCGGTTTGCCCAGATTATTCTGCCGTTTTCGTCGCAGATAAGGATAGGCATATAAATATTTATTATGAGATCAAGCGTAATATTGCCGAGGATGGGCGTTATCTCGTTTGTCTGAACGCCGGCTTTTTTTAGCTCAATCATTCTGACGGCAAAATCCGCTCCTGCGGCTAAAAAAATATAAATGACGATAAGAATGATTCCCGCGATCACCGGATTTGCAAGATTTCCGGTACAAATCACGGCATATACGGCGAAAAGAGCGGCTGTCAAAACAACACATATAATTATGCGTAAGTTAGTGGGTACTCTGAAAAAATCTTTAAATTTCTGTTTCATCGTATTCTCCGTAAAAAACAAATCAATAATTTGCGGAAAAAATTATTTGACTCCGCGCCCGGAGAATGTTTCCGAAAGCCCGGCGACAGAAAGAATAATCAGGAAGAATGTAAAATTAATAAAGAGCATGATGACTGCAAGCACGGTAATGCTGATCATAAGCGGCCTGTTCGTCCCTCTTTTGAGATTGTAAACAAGCGTTCTGGCGCCTATGACGCAGTAAAAAGGAAGAAGTATCACGAGCATGTTTGTCGCTGTGTAAGAGATAACGCTGTTCGCGGAACCGAACACAAGCGTGAGATAGGAGATGCAGAATACTACTCCCGACACACGGCTCATCTCTGTTTTCCAGACTGTCTCGTTAAGGTTTTCGGACAGACTCATAATTTTAAACAGAAGTCCGAGCATCAGTGACGCGATGTAGACGGGAATGACCATCATCGTAAAAATGATTGAAGGAATAAGCGCGATGCAGAAATTGATAATCAGCTCCAAGTCGTTTACGGACATGATTGAGAAGGATCCGGCTGCCGTTTCGATTTCCGAGGTAACAAGCTCGCGGAGAAGTTCAATGTCGCTCGAAAAGTATTTTTTGATAGACTCGATTCCGAAGGCCCCGGTGCTTAACGATATAGCCGTGATAAAAAGAATTACTGCGAACGCAGTGAGCAAAATCGACGAGATCATTACCGCGCTTGTGCGTGATTTGATTTTGTTGGGCAAAAATGCGAGAACAGTGCCCGGAATCAGGAAGAACAGCGAGCAAAAAGCGTTCGGAGAGAGCGAGCAGATCAAAATACCAAAAACAAAAGCCGGAATTGCGGACAGAAAAACAAACGAAGAACCTGTTACATAAAACAAAAATGCGAATGCAGAGCCGCCCAGGACGATTGATACTATTCCGCCAAAGCCGATTGGATTAACCGCGCCCAGAGGGGCTGTTGAAATTATAATGATTATAAGCAGTATTATGGTCGGGAGCGGGACCCCCATATTTTTGTTTGCGATTTTCTCGTTCATTCTGCACCGCCGAAATGTATCTGCCGCCGATCCGGCACAATGATTGTTTTCTTGATATACATTATATTATTATATCATTGTTTATTTGATTTGTAAATTATTTTTTTTATTATGTTGCTAATTTTTAAAAAATGAGGTATTATATTAACAAAAATAAATGCCGGAGGTCATAAAAATGCGGTTATTTACTGCAATATGTTTTGATAAGGACGTTGCGGCGCAGTTGGCGGACGACGTCTGCGCTCTGAGCAGGAATGCGGAAAGCGGAAATTTTACCAAAACCGAAAATTTTCATCTGACGCTCGTTTTTATAGGTGAAACCGCAAATACGGCTGCTGTGAAAAAAGCTTTGGATAAGGTTGAAACCGCGCCGTTTAAAATACATATAGGCGGTCTCGGAAAATTTCGGAGAAACGGCGGAGACATATACTGGCGCGCTGTTGAAAGGTGTCCGGAGCTTCTTGAAACGCAGCGCACGCTGGCGTCAGGGCTGAAAAAAGCGGGTTTTGTGATTGAAGAAGGCAGTTATAAGCCTCACCTCACGCTCGGCAGAGAGGTCATCATGAAGAGCGGATTTGATCAGGGAAAGTTTTCCGACGAGCTTTGCGTCATTGAAGTACCGGTTAAAAAAATAAGTCTGATGAAGAGCGAACGGGTGAACGGCAGACTTTGTTATACGGAGATTTACTCAAAGCAGCTCTGAACCTTAACGGTTATCCGACATATTATTAATAGTGAGCGGCGGCACGGCGTGTTTTTGTAAACACGATGAGCAGAAAGCTCGCTATTTTTTAATTTCGGAGAGGATGATAATGTTTATGGAAAAAAAACCGGTAAACGACATAAAGATCGGAGTCATAGGCGGCGATCTCCGACAGCTTGTCGCCGCAAAGGAGCTTGCGGAAGAAGGGATTGAGACTGCCGCGTTCGGGTTTGACAAATACGACGGAGATTTCGGAGGCGTTATAAGATGCAGGACCGCCGAGGACGCAATCAGGTCAGCGGCAATGACTGTGCTGCCTTTGCCATATTCAACCGACGGCGTAAATATAATTTTTCCGCTCGGAAGCGGACTGCTGAGCTTTGAACAAGTCATATCATCAATGAGGAGAGGTCAGCTGCTCGCCGGAGGAATGCTTTCTGCGGAGGCAAAAGAGTATGCGGTTCAGGAAGGCATTGAAACAGTTGATTATTATGAAAGGGAAGAGCTGAATATTCTAAACGCAATTCCTACAGCGGAGGGCGCGATTGCGGTTGCAATGAATGAGCTTGATATAACGCTGCATTCCTCAAACGCGCTCGTTATCGGATACGGACGGATAGGCAAAACGCTGTCCGGAAGTCTTTGTGCGCTCGGAGCAAAGGTTACCGCGGCGGCACGGAAGCCGTCCGACTTTGCCTGGATGAGGGTTCATAATATAAATCCCATTCATATAGACGATATACCGGATTATGTCGGCAAAGCGGACGTGATATTCAATACGGTTCCGCACACTGTGCTTGACTCAAAAGCGCTTGAAAACGTCAGACATGAAACGCCGATAATCGATCTTGCGTCAAAGCCGGGAGGCGTTGATTTCAGGACAGCAAGAGAATTTGACCTGAATGTTATTTGGGCATTGTCTCTTCCGGGAAAGGCGGCTCCGGTTTCGGCCGGCAGAATTATCAAAGAAAGCTTGTTGAATATTCTTTCGGAGAAGTACGGTGATGTTATAAAAAAGGAAGGCGGACGGCGGCAATGACTGGATTTGCAATGTGCGGTTCGTTCTGTTCGTTTGCGCGGTCGATTCGAGTGCTGGAGGAACTTGCAGCCGGAGGAGAACAGATTATACCGGTAATGAGCTATAACGCCGCAACTGTTGATACTCGGTTCGGCAAAGCGGAGGATTTTGTCAAGAAGATTGAAGACATCTGCAAAAGAAGTCCCATAACGACGATTGTTGATGCGGAGCCTCTCGGACCCAAAATCGCACTTGACGTTCTGATTATATGTCCGTGCACCGGTAACACGCTTGCAAAACTTGCATGCGGGATCACCGACACCCCGGTTACAATGGCTGCAAAGGCCCATCTGAGATGCGGAAGGCCGCTTGTAATAGCTCTTGCGTCAAACGATGCGCTTTCGGCGAATTTGAAAAATATAGCTGTAATGAGCGAAAAGAAAAACGTGTATTTTGTTCCTCTGGCGCAGGACGATCCGTTGAAAAAACCATATTCGCTTGTGTGCGATTTCTCGCAGGTAATTCAAACGGTTGGCGAAGCTGTGCTGTCCAAACAGCCGCGGCCGCTTATTGTTACGTAAAATCAATATTTTGCCGGTTATTCCGGAATAATATTGAAAAAATAGGATAAATATGATAAAATAAAAGAAAACGGCGAATACGGAGGCGAAAAAATGCTTTCAAGAAGCTTTATACCGGTCGGGGAAGGAATGTTTTCTCTTGAAAGGTTCGAATATCGCGGGAGAAAAGTTAATATTGTATACGGCTGCGGGACTTCGTCCGATATTAAATTAATGCAGAGCCGCATTGAAGAGACATTTGAGGCGAGGGAAAAGATCGACGCCGTATTCATTACACATCCTTCGCCGGAATGTATGAACGGGTTGCCTTTTCTGCTTGAATACTGCCGTGTGGAAAAACTGATAATTCCCGATATTGCTCCGGATGACGCGGCTCTCATTCTGCTCGGATATCTCTGCTTGGAAGACGGAGGAGAGGAAACGGATTTCTTTTACAGATTCTGGAGCGAGGATCCTCGGAAGCTTTTGAATGAGTTCAATTATCCGCCTGAGGTGACGGTTGTTGCCGCACAGGGCAAAGAAAACCGATTCATGTCCGATATACATACGGTTAGCGCCGGTACGGATCTTGCGCCTATGATTATGACAGATTTTCCGCGTTTTAAGGGATGGACGTTTACCGCGTATAATTTCCGTCAAAAAGATCGGATTGCCCAGCTTGAAAACGGGCTTGAGAAGGAATATCCGGAATATGACTGCGGCATGAACGGTCTGCGCGAAATAATAAAAAACGATCCGGACGCAGCTGAAAAGGTCAGACGTGCCTTTTATGCCGTTGACGGCTGCTTTGACACAAATTCGCTTGCGGTTTTTTCGGGACTTCCGGGCAAAAAACGCTTATGCAGAGTGCGGAGAGGGCGAAAGGAAAATGAATTCAAAGTCAGCTTAGGGTGCCTTTACACAGGAGACTGCGGACTTTCCGGCGAAAATGCGTACCGTGAGCTTAACGACGCGCTTCGCTCAAACCGCCGTTACATCGGCTGCGTAATGCTTCCGCAAAACGGCTCGAAATACTGCTATAATCCCGAACTCGCGGTTGACGGCCGCATACACATTATTATGGCAGGGAAAACAAACCGCTATCTTCATCCTCACAGTACGGTTATAAAGGATCTGCTTTTCAAGGGCGTTTCTGCATACCTTATAAGCGAGGATACCGACAGCGGCGTGAAAATTACAATAAGATAAAACCGACAAACGGGCTGCCTGTTAGAAAACAGGCGGCCCGTTGTTTTGCTGTGTTTGATTTTATCTTTTTGCCCCGGCGGAGGAAACGTCAAAATTGTGGAATTCGGGAAGATGTTTTTTGACTTCCTCAAGACCTGCAAGCGTAAGGGTGAAGTCTTTGCCGTATTGCCTGAACATAGAACTTCCGTCGGGAAGCTTGTCCGTCAGAGGAATGTAGTTATTTTCGAATCCGTTCATGACGTTTCCCTTGAGCTTCTCGTCTTCGGTCAGATATGTTCTGTCAAGTCCGATGCAGAGATTGTTTTCAAAAATGTTTGAAGTCCTGATGCGCATACGGTGCATTACAAATTCCCAGAAGAGGAAACCTGCCATGGCCGACGAACCTGTCGGAGGATTGTGTTCGTAATCCTTAAGATATTCGGCAACCTTTTCCGGATAGGTGCGAACGACATATTCGTATGCTGTGCAGTCGCAGTGTTCTCCGTTCTGGTCAGTGTGGTCCCACATTTTGTCTAAGGCAAGCCAGGAAATATCTGCGGAAATGCGTGCCGGCGACTGATCTTTGTGCGCCTCATAATACTCCTCGGTCATACGACGGGTTTCGTCGTTTACGTAATCCCACATTGCCGCCCACGGAGTGTTCTTGTAGTGTTCTTTCCAGGTGTCGGTGAAGAATCCGGCTTCTTTCAGTACCTTATACCAGGTTGTGTCATTGAAATAACCGAGGTCTCCGGGGAGCGCTCCGTTTGCAATGAGCGTCCAGTGGAGTGTTGACGGGCAGGGATAGAGATTGCAGGGCTTCTGATCCTGATATGTTCCGACAAAAATGTTGTTTCTTGCACAGAGAAACTGCGCGTTATTCATTACAATCGCGGTTGCGTTTGTGTGAGGTGTCATTTTGTCCTTTGAAAGCTTGCCGCAGTCGTAGAAAACATTGTTATAGATCTCGGGGCAGACCGACCAGTCGTCGATATATATCGCAGCAACGCTGAATGTGCATACCTCGTGATTTCCGATATTTTCAAAATAGTTTCCGCGGATAACGATTCCGAGATCCGAAGGGTCACGGCCCCAGTATATTGCCGATGAGTCGTCGGTGTCCTGGCAGGCGTTTATTATGCGGTTGTCCTCGATGAGCATATCGTTTATATGCTCGAAGATAATTACGGCGTGCGGCGCGTCGGACAGAGTACAGCCTTTTACGGTAAGTCCGCAGGTGTCTTTTGCATTTACTCCCGGATAGTAGCAGGTTTCAATGCGGTTGTTGTCGTGCATTCGGCAGTTTATGACGGCGTTTTCGCAGGAAATGAGGTTATAGCGGTCTCCGCAGCTAAAGAAATATATTCCGCCGGCTGAATTCTGGAATATATCGCCGTTTTCAAAGGTAAAATGCGACGATTTGGTAACGGTTGCCGCACGCGACGCAGAATATGAAATCTCGCATCCGTCAAAGGTTACGTTACTGGTGTTTTCGACGATTATTGCTTCTTTCCTGAAATATCTGAATTTGATATTTCTGAAAACAATATTGTTTGTGCCGTTTAGACGTACTGCCGGTTCACTTGAAACAGAAACAATCATTTCGGTTTCATCGGTAAAGTCGTCGTTTGCTATAAAATAAATAATTTGTTTCTTCTTGTCGTAAAAATACTCTCCCTTGTCGTCAAGCTCCTCGGGAATGTTTGAAACAAACGAACGGCGTTTAAGGTCTTTATTGTCGCCGACTCTTTCGTATATACGATTTTTTATTTCAACCGTCAGTGTTCCCTCATCATGGTCGACTCCGATAACCGAGTAGCGGCAGAAATTCCAGTCGTGCCAAAAATAACCGTAAAGATACATATCTTCAAGCGATTCTTTTGACCATTTTTCAAAGTGCGATTTAGCCTCGTCACTGTCAAAATACATTGTCAGCGCGTTTTTTGAAGGCGAATCCGGCTCAAACACCGTACGGTTTGCGTAAATGTACGGAGCGTTCTGTGCATTTCTTCTTTCACTGTTTGGAAAACGCGCGATTTCAAACATTTTTTCACCGGCAAAAAACTGAGGCATACCCTCGTGCGTGCCGAACTTTGTATCGGCTGGAAAACCGACTGACGAAATATCGAGAGCCCGTATTTTTGAAACGTCTTGAAAGCGCGCTGCCATACTGCTGTCGGTAACTGAACCGAGCTTATCGTGAGAAATTGTTTCACCGCCGCTGAAGACGACATTTCCTTCTGCCTCATAAACGACTGGGGCATTGGGAGAGCCGCCGTCCTGATCCGTAAATTCAACGGCGCTGCGCGAGAGGTATGTTCCTTCAAGAAGAGTTACAGTTGCACCATCGTGCGGTACGGAACGCAGGAACTGTCTTGCACCTTCAAGTGTAGCAAGCGGACAATCTCTTGTTCCCGAATTTGAATCGTTTCCGTTTGGGGAAACATATATACGAATCTGATCCATTTGTAAAATCCTTTCTTTGTTTTTTATGTATTATTTCACATGAATTTTATCGAATTTTTGTGTATGAATTATATCATACCGGCCGTATATTTGTCAACAAAATAAGAAAAAAATGAACACAGGCGCATTTTAAATACATAATATCAGTTGACATACTGCCTTGAATGCTATATAATATTTCACAAATCTGTTTTAATTTGAAAGGCAGTTCAATATGCTTATACTGTTTTCCGGTTGCTCTGGAGTCGGGAAGAACACCGTTATGAACGAGCTTATGGCGAAAAATCCGCTTCTTGAAGCATATCCGTCATACACAACGCGTCAAATGAGAGATTACGAATCCGAAGGAAACCCGTACCATTTTGTTTCGGAGAAGAAATTCTGCGAAATGCGCGACGCAGGCGAATTTTTCGAACACGAGATAATACATAACAATATGTACGGAACGTCGAAAAAGCTGCTTGAAGAGAAGCTGGCTTCCGGAAAAACTCCGATAAAGGATATTGACGTATACGGAGCGCGTAATCTGAAGCGGCTTCTGAAAAATGAAGTTGAAATTGTTTCGATTTTTTTGTACGTTGACAGTCCGAAAACGCTTGCGGAAAGACTGACGGGAAGAGGCGAAACGGAGATTGAGCTTCGGCTCAAGCGGTACGAAACCGAAATGGAGATGCTTCCTTATTACGATTATGCAATCAACAACCGCAACCTTGATGAAACCGTCGAGCTCGTTGAAAGAATAATCCGGTTTGAAGAAAACGGAGGCGTGCCTGCCTGTGAAAAAGATTTTTCAAAACTTGAGGAAGAAGATATTAAAAATTACAGTTCAATTCTTGAGAAGGGCGGAGTGCTTGAACCGGTTGGCGTAAAAGTCTGTGAAAACAAAATGACGGTTTGCGACGGCTTTGAACGATTCGCAGCGGGACTGAAGAGCGGCGAAACGGTGACACGGCGCGCGTTATTGGCATAAATAACGCAGGCTTTTCTGATATTCGATTCGGCGGAGCTGATAAAAAATCAGGGCCTCTGCGTCGATTTCTGTTAATTCTTTTGTCAGATTATAAAATTTAATAAACAAAAACCGGTAGTCTATTGACATGCCGGCTTTGTTAATTTATGATAGAAATAACGATATGAAAAAAGGAAGGTGTCGGAGTGAACCGTAAAAAAATACTGGCGATGCTGTCGGCAATTTTAGCCGCGGTTTTGACGTTCACAATTTCCTGTTTTGTGCTTGTGAGCGGAGCCTCTGAAACAGCAGAAGTATCTGATTTTTTCAGAAACCAGCTTGGGACAAACGGCGAGCTTATATATGATTCTCTCGGAACGGCTCATCCGGGCAGCGGAGAGATTACGGTTGCGCTTAAAGAACCGATTTTCTTCAATTCAGTAACGCTTCAGCCGACTCAGGAAGAAATGTCAAACGCTAAATATGAGCTTTATTGTCAGGTTCAGGGAGCGTTCGATGCACTGCTTGCCGATCAGCCGGAGATGTTTTGTATGGATCCCGGGAAGATTAAATATTCATATAAATATGTCGGCAGGATCATAAATATGATTCCGACATGGGCGATAAACGAAGTGATTATTTCATATGGACCGAACGATGATGTTGCGGGTCATGAGAACGAGGCTCTGAGCGAGCTGAGAACCGCCGCGCTTTCGGTTAGCTTTTCCGGAAGCATATATGAAAGAGCCGAAAAAATATACGAATACCTGCGCAAGAACGTCACTTATACCGAAGATATTTCGAACAGTATATGGCAGACGGCTTATGGAGCGCTCGTAAATGGAAAAGCGTCAAGCAAGGGATTTGCGCATGCGTTTGCATATTTATGCCGGTATAACGGAATAGACGCTGTGTGTGTTAACGGATATATTGTAAACAAAGGTATTCGGGTTTGGAATTATATTATTGCCGACGACGGGATGTGGTATGCCGTTGATACATGCGGCGGAAATGAAGAATTTACTCTTTTCGGCACAGAAACAAAAATAAACGGAAAATCAACTTTTTCGGAAATATATTTTCCGTCAGGAGATTTTTCCGGAACGCAGATGAACTTTTTTTCATATCCAAAGTTAGCTGTTCAGGAGTA
>JAQXSY010000113.1 GCA_029219205.1 Bacillota bacterium
GACCGGAATCGCAGGCGGAATAACCGAAATGAAGCTGAGCTTTTCCGACGGAGTCGGCGTATTCGAATACATAAACGGAGACGGAAAGGGCGCGGTGCGCTTCGGCTTCGGACATCACGAATACGGAGAATTTCCGACGTCAAAATATTTCGGAGACCAAATCGGCAAGCCCGCGGGATATCCGTACAAAATCTCCGCAAACGGAGCCTGGACGTCGCCCGACGTGCTTGAGGTCAGGGTGTTCTCGCTTTCAAACTTCATAGGCAATTTCTGGATCAGATTTGCTTTCGGCGGAGACAGCGTCAGAATGAAGTTTTCCAATCACTCGGAGTGGTTCTTCAACGAATTCAAGGGCAATTCGGTCGGAAGAATGATATAATTTAATTAATGAAAATAAATAATAACAATAAAAAAGGTAGAAGAAAAATGAAAAAGATCATGCTCGGAAACGAAGCCGTGGCTCGGGGACTCTATGAGGCGGGATGCCGTCTTGTGTCCTCCTACCCCGGAACTCCGTCAACTGAAATCACAGAATACGCCGCAAATTACAGAGAGATTTATGCGGAATGGGCGGTAAACGAAAAGGTTGCGCTTGAAACCGCAATCGGAGCGTCTATGGCGGGCGGCCGCGCCTTTGCGGCGATGAAGCACGTCGGACTGAACGTTGCGGCGGATCCGCTGTTTATCGGCGCGTACGTCGGAGTCGGCGGAGGACTTGTCATCGCGGTCGCGGACGACCCCGGAATGCATTCGTCGCAGAACGAACAGGATTCGAGGCACTATGCCGAAGCGGCGAAGCTGCCGATGCTCGAGCCGTCCGATTCCGGAGAGTGCAAGGAATTTACAAAAACGGCGTTTGAGCTTTCCGAACAGTTCGGAACGCCGGTTCTGCTCCGTCTGAGCACGCGGATTTCGCATTCGCAGAGCGAGGTTACGGAGGAGGACCGCGCTGAGCGCGAGCTTGTTCCTTATGTAAAGGACGCAAAGAAGCACGTAACGATTCCGGCTCATTCGCGCGAGTTGCATATTGAGGTTGAGGAGCGTCTGGAAAAGCTTTCCGATTACGCATACGGCAGTCCGCTCAACCGTATAGAGCGCGGAACCGACGGAAAGCTGGGAATAATCACGTCCGGCGCGTCGTACGACTACGCACGCGAGGTTTTCGGAGATAATGCGTCGTATCTGAAGCTCGGAATGGTATATCCGCTCTCCGACAGGCTGCTGACTGAGTTTGCGGCGTCGGTCGAGCGCGTGATTGTGATCGAGGAGCTTGACCCGGTAATCGAAACAAAATGCCGCGCGCTCGGTATAAAGTGCGACGGAAAGAATCTGCTTCCGCTCTGCGGAGAGTATTCGCAGAAGCTGCTGAGAGAAAAGCTGCTGGGCGAGAGTCCGGAATGCGCGGACTTCGGCGAGCCGGTTCCGGGACGTCCGCCGGTGCTTTGTCCGGGATGCCCTCACAGAGGCGTTTTCTACGTACTGAAGAAGCTTAAGCTCTACGTTTCCGGAGACATAGGCTGCTACACGCTCGGAGCGTCCCAGCCGCTTTGCGCCATGGACACAACCTTCTGCATGGGCGCGTCGGTGTCGTCGCTGCACGGCTTCAACAAGATAAGAGGCGAGGAGAGCGAGGGCAAGAGCGTTGCGGTTATCGGAGACTCAACCTTTTTGCATTCTGGAATAACCGGACTGCTCAACATCGTCTACAACAAATCAAATTCAACGGTAATTATCGTTGACAACTCCATAACCGGCATGACCGGACACCAGCAGAATCCCTGCTCGGGCTACACGCTCAAGGGAGAGCCGGTGACGGGACTTATGCTTGAAAAGATTTGCGAGGGCGTGGGAGTCGAAAAGGAACACATAAGAATTGTCGATCCGGCAGACATACAGGAGTTTGAGAAGACGCTTAAGGAAGAGCTTAAGGCAAAATGTCCGTCGGTAATAATCGCACGCCGTCCCTGCGCGCTGCTTAAATTCGTAAAGAGACGCGTTCCTATGACGGTTGTTGTGGACAAATGCGTCGGATGCCGCATGTGCATGAGTATAGGATGCCCCGCGATAAGCTTCACGGAGCACGCGTCGGTCGATGCGTCGCTCTGCAACGGCTGCGGACTTTGCCGCAGTCTGTGCCGCCCGAAGGCGATCTGCGAAAAGGAGATATAAATTAATGAAAGATATGAATATAATGATAGTCGGCGTAGGCGGGCAGGGCTCGCTGCTTGCGTCGAGGATAATCGGAAACGCGCTGCTGCTTTCCGGACGCGAGGTTAAGGTCTCGGAGGTGCACGGAATGTCGCAGAGAGGAGGCTCGGTCGTAACTTACGTCAGAAGCGGAGAGCGCGTGTCGTCGCCGGTCATCTGCGAGGGCGAGGCGGATTTCATTCTTTCCTTTGAGGAGCTTGAGGCGGCAAGATGGCTGCCCTACCTTAAAAAAGACGGAGTAATCGTAACGTCGAGCCAGCACATAATGCCTATGCCGGTCATAACCGGCAGCGCGGTCTATCCCGAGGACATAACCGAAAAGCTTAAAAAGGCGGGCGTAAAGGTTGTGTGCGCGGACGCGATGGCGATTGCGGAAAAAGCCGGAAACGCAAAGGCAGCGAACGTCGCGCTTATCGGAGTGCTTTCAAAATATCTCGGACTGGACGACGACGTTCTCGAAAAAGCGCTTAAGATGTCGGTTCCGGTTAAGCTCATCGGAGTAAACGAAAGGGCGTACGCTTTCGGAAGAGAACAGGCTTGAGGAAGTATTTATGACAAAATACTACAACGAAGAAATCGAATGCGCAACGCCCGAGCAGATGCGCTGCATACAGTCGCTTGCGCTGACAAGAAAGATAAAGCAGGTGTACGAGAACGTACCGCTTTACAGAAAGCGCATGGACGAGGCGGGCGTCCGTCCGGAGGACATACATTCGGTTGACGATCTTCCGAAGCTCCCCTTCACATACAAGCAGGACCTGCGCGACACATACCCTTACGGTATGTTTGCCGTTCCGATGGACCGCGTTGTGCGCATACACGCCTCGTCGGGAACGACGGGCAAGCAGACGGTTGTCGGATATACCGAGCACGACATTTCGATCTGGGCGGAATGCGCGGCAAGGGCGCTGGCGGCAGCCGGAGTTGAAAAGAACGACTTCATTCACGTTTCCTACGGCTACGGTCTGTTTACGGGCGGACTCGGACTGCATTACGGCGCGGAGCGCTTCGGAGCAACGGTCATACC
Organism: Bacillota bacterium; assembly: GCA_029219205.1. GTDB lineage: Bacteria > Bacillota > Clostridia > Oscillospirales > CAG-272 > SUG1495. The sequence continues at coordinate 3,236 of JAQXSY010000113.1, forward strand.
TGCTTCCACCGGAAACACGGCGCGCCAGATACAGATGCTGCGCGACTTCGGCTCGTCCGTGCTCTGCTGCACGCCGTCCTACGCGCTGTATCTGAGCGACGCGATTGCCGATGCGGGAATTTCGCCGGATGAGCTTCATCTCAGAGCGGGAATATTCGGCGCGGAGCCGTGGTCGGAGAACATGCGCAGGGAGATCGAGCGCCGTCTGCACATAAAGGCGTACGACATATACGGACTGTCCGAGGTCTGCGGACCGGGCGTTTCGTTCAACTGCGAGTGCCAGAACGGTCTGCACGTAAACGAAGATCATTTTATAATTGAAATTGTAGATCCAAAGACCGGAAAGCCGCTGCCAGACGGGGAGGAAGGCGAGGTTGTCTTCACCTGCGTAACAAAGGAAGCGCTTCCGCTTATACGCTACAATACGCACGACATATCGTCGATAACTCATGAAAAGTGCGAATGCGGCAGAACGCTCGTACGAATGAAGAAGGTCACGGGACGCACGGACGACATGCTTATAATCCGCGGCGTAAACGTATTCCCGTCGCAGATTGAGAGCGTGCTGCTGTCGGTCGGACAGGTTGACCCGCATTATCTTATAATCGTTGACCGAATAAACAACCTCGACACAATGGAAATACAGATCGAGGTTTCGCACGAGCTGTTCTCGGACCGCGTAAGAGAGCTTGAGAAGCTCGGACAGAGCATAAAGCAAAAGCTCGACACGGTGCTCGGAATTTCCGCGAAGATAACGCTCGTCGAACCGAATTCAATCCCCCGTTCCGAGGGCAAGGCAAAGCACGTTGACGACAGAAGAAGCAAAAACTGAACAAGCCCGTCAGACAACCGTTTAAACGACGCAGAGGAGGAAACGGAATGATTATTAAACAGATATCAGTATTTGTTGAAAACCGCAGCGGCAGGATGGCTGAGATAACGAGAGACATATCGGAGGGAGGCGTCAACATCCGCGCGCTGTCGGTGGCGGACACGGACAACTACGGTGTGCTGCGCTTCATAGCGGACGATCCGGTAAAAGCCGAGAAAGTGCTCAGAGACAGCGGGATGACGGTTACGCTGACCGACGTTCTCGGAGTCGGAATAGACGATACGCCGGGAGGACTTTCAAAGGTTCTGACCGAGCTTGCCGATCACAGCATACAGGTCGAATACATGTATGCGTTTATATCAAAGAAGGAAAACCGCGCGGGAGTCGTTCTGCGCGTTGAAAACGCCGAGGAAGCCGCAAAGCTGCTTACCGAAAAGGGCTGGAAGGGGCTTTCCGAGGACTGACTTAAGAAAAAAGCATCGCCGGAATAAAAGGCCGGAGCGAGTTTGAATTTGCAAAGAAAAACGTGCGCGTAAAAAAACCGCGCCGAGGCGGACAGGCTCGCTTCCGGCTTTTTTGGACGCCGGCAAAAAACAAATAAAAAAAACAATCAAGGGAGAAACGGCAATGAAAAAAAGGCTGCGGGAGCTTGGCAAAAGATATTTCATTGACGCTATGGGAGCTATGGCGCTCGGACTGTTCGCGTCGCTGCTCATAGGAACGATTTTCAGGGCGCTCGGTATGATACCGGGGCTGGGACTGCTTGCAAAAATCGGAGGATACGCGTCCTCCGTGGCGGGAGCGGCAATGGGCATAGCAATCGCAAATTCGCTCAAAGGACATCCGCTTGTGATATTTTCCTGCGCGGCGGTCGGATATGCGGCGAACCTTGAGGGAGGAGCCGGCGGCCCGCTTGCGGTGTTCGTAATCGCGATAATCGCGGCGGAAGCGGGTATGCTCGTATCGAAAAAGACCAAGGTGGACATAATAGTAACGCCGTTTGTGACGCTGCTTGTCGGAGGACTGCTTTCGATATACGTCGCGCCGCTTATCGGCGTGCTTGCGGGATATATAAAGGACTTCATAGGGTGGGCGACGTTCCAGGCGCCGTTTGTAATGGGAATTATCGTTTCCGTCGTCATAGGAATGTGTCTGACGCTTCCGATTTCAAGCGCCGCAATATGCGCGAGCCTTGTTATGACCGGAAGCGCGGCGGCGCAGGGCTCGTCCGAGGGGCTTGCAATCGCCGGAGGCGCGGCGGTCGCGGGCTGCTGCGCGCAGATGATAGGCTTTGCGGTCATAAGCTTCCGTGAAAACAGGTGGGGCGGCCTGCTCTCGCAGGGTATCGGAACAAGTATGCTTCAGATGCCGAACATAGTACGTCATCCGCAGATCTGGATACCCGCAACGCTTGCCTCCGCGGTGACCGGACCGCTTGCGACCTGCGTATTCCGCATGAGGATGTACGGCGCGGCGATAAATTCGGGCATGGGCACCTGCGGAATGCTCGGACCCATAGGCATTATACTCGGATGGATTGACGCCGAAAACGGCTGTCCGTATAAGCCGGGAGCGCTTGAATGGGTCGGACTTGTGCTTATCTGCTTCATACTTCCTGCGGTTCTGTCGCTTCTTATCAGCGAATTTATGAGAATGCGCGGATGGATCAAAGACGGCGATATGAAGCTTCCGGATTAAAAAATTGAATAATTTATATAATAAGGAAAGGTAAACGGCGGCATGAGGTTTGAAAGAACGAACGTATATAATTTTGAAGGCGCGCTGCGCGGAATGAGAAATCCGCTCGATTCATGGGACAAGAGCGACAGCGGCATAAACGCCGCCGGAGAGTACGAGATTGGTCCTGCCGACCTTGCTTTGGCGCAGAGGCTCATAAGCGGAGGGACGGAGCACCGGAAATTCATGCGTCAGATTTTTGTAACGGTTGACATAACCGCGCCGATATACTGGTGGAGCGAATACGACACCTACAAGGTCGGAACAACGGCGAACTCGCGCTCAACGATGCATACGCTCTCGAAATATCCGATAACCGAAGAGATGTTCGAGCGCGACCCCGACAGCGAGTACGGCGCATACTGGGACGCGGTCATACCGATGCTGGAGGAGCTTCGCCTAAAGTACCGCGAGACCGGGGACTACAAATACTTCCGGCTGCTCAAGCAGAGGCTTCCGTCGTCGTTTTTGCAGATGCGGACGTGTACGATGAACTACGAAAACGTGCGGTCGATAGTCGGACAGCGCAGAAACCACCGGCTGATCGAATGGTCGCGTGATTTCATAAAATGGGCGGAAGGACTTCCGTATTCAAAGGAACTGATTTTCTTCGAAAAGGGCAGGGAAAACGAATCGTAATGAAAACACTCGTTATCGTTGACGGCAACAGCATACTGAACCGCGCGTTTTACGGCGTTCGTCCGCTTACGGCGAGCGACGGACTTTTCACGCACGCTGTCTACGGCATGATGAACATACTGCTTCGTCACATGGAGAATGAAAAGCCGGACTACGCGGCGGTTGCATTTGACATGCGCGCGCCGACCTTCCGTCACAAGCTTTACGACGGATATAAGTCGTCGCGAAAGGGAATGCCGGAGGAGCTTGCACAGCAGCTCCCGTACGCAAAGGAATGCTGCGCGGCGCTCGGCTTTTGTCTGCTTGAAAAAGAGGGCTACGAGGCCGACGACATTATCGGAACCTGCGCCGCAAAGGCGGAGCTTGGCGGCGCTGCGGCGAAGATACTGACCGGAGACCGCGATTCGCTTCAGCTTATAACAAAAACGACAACCGTTCTGCTCGCGTCAACCGGAGAGACGGCGGAAAACGGGATTGAGGAGTTCAAAGACAAATACGGAATAACGCCAGACCGGTTTGTGGACGTAAAGGCGCTTATGGGGGATTCGTCGGACGACATACCCGGAGTTAAGGGTATCGGAGAGAAAACGGCGCTGAAGCTGATAAGCGATTACGGGAGCATAGAGAAGCTGTATGAGGAGCTTCCCGGCGCGGAGCTTACAAAATCGGTGCGCGAAAAGCTTGAAGCCGGGCGAGATATGGCGTTTTTGTCAAAGCGTCTGGCAAAGATAGACACAAACGTGCCGCTCGGCATAACGCTTGAAGATCTGAAGTACCGCGGAATCGACAAATGCGAGATGCTGCGTCTCTGCACGCGGCTTGAGCTGAACGGACTGATAAAGCGGCTTTCGCTCGACTCTGCCGCCGGCGGCGGGGATCCGGAAAAAAACGGAGCGCCGGAGTACAGGGCGGTTGGCGAAAGCGAAATGAAGAGCATGACGTCGCGCGGAAGGTGGGCGGTGTCGCTTGGTGAAACGCTGAGGGCTGCCGGAGACGGAGTATTTGTTGAGTGCGGGGCAAAGGATCCGTGGGACGCGCTTGCGCTCGACAGTCCGGACGCGGAGTTTATAATGAATGACGTGAAGTCGTTTTTAAGAAGCACGGACCGCGCTCCGAAGGCGGCGCTGAAAGACATTACGCTTGCCGCGTACGTTACGGACGCCTCCGCAAATTCGTACGACCTGCAAAGGCTGTGTACGGCGTATCTTGCAAGGCCGGCGTCGGGCGACGACGCGCGGGACATGGCGGAGCTGTACCCGGCGCTTGAGGAAAAGCTGAAAGAAAGCGGACAGGCGGAGCTTTACGGAAAAATCGAGCTTCCCCTGACGGCAGTGCTTGCGGACATGGAGAAAAAAGGCTTCATGATTGACCGCGCGGGACTTGAAAGCTTCGGAGAGACGCTGGCGGCGCGCGAAAGCGAGTGCGCAATGGCGGTATACGAGGCCGCGGGAGGCGCGTTCAACCTGAATTCGCCGAAACAGCTTGCCGAGGTGCTGTACGACCGCCTGGGTCTGCCCGGAGGCAGAAAAACAAAAACCGGAAGATCAACCGACGCGGAAACGCTTGAGGGACTGCGTCCTTTTCATCCGATAATCGACCTTCTGCTTGAGTACCGGAGAGTAACAAAGCTGCGCGCGACCTACGCCGACGGACTGCTGCGCGTCGCGGACGAAAACGGGAAGGTTCACACCTCCTTTAAGCAGACGGTCACGGCGACGGGAAGGCTTTCGTCTGTCGAGCCGAATCTGCAGAATATACCGGTCAGAACCGAGCTCGGGCGGGAGCTGCGCCGGTTTTTCATACCCGAAAGCGGCGAAAGGGTGCTTATCGACGCGGACTATTCGCAGATTGAGCTGCGTTTGCTGGCGGCGGTATCGGGAGACGAGAAAATGATAAGCGCATTTTGCGAAGGAGCGGACATACACACGGAAACGGCGGCGTCGGTGTTCGGAGTGCCGCGCGGCGAGGTTACTCCGGAGATGAGAAAGCGCGCAAAGGCGGTAAACTTCGGAATAATGTACGGAATCGGAGATTATTCGCTGTCGCGCGATCTCGGAATAACGCGCAGGCAGGCGGCGGATTATATAGAAAGCTACATGAGCCGTTTTCCTGCGGTGCGGGCGTATCTGGACAAAGAGATTGAGTCCGCAGAGCGCGACGGCTTTGTTACGACGATGTTCGGAAGGCGGCGCTATATACCGGAGCTTGTTTCGCAGAAGAAGAATATGCAGGCGTTCGGCAGGCGTGTCGCGATGAACAGTCCAATACAGGGCGCGGCAGCGGACATAATCAAGCTGGCAATGATAAACACTGCGCGCGCGCTGCGTGAAAACGGGCTTGACGCCGCGCTGATACTGCAGGTGCACGACGAGCTGATTGTTGAATCCGCAAAAGAATGCGCCGAAAGGGCGGCGGAGATACTGAAAAGCGAAATGGAGAACGCCGTTAAGCTTGCGGTTCCGCTGACGGTTGAGACGGGCATCGGAAAAACGTGGTACGACGCCCACTGACGGGCAAAAACGGAAATCGGAAAAGAAGGGAGGCGCCGCCGATGAGTCCGACGGAGGATCTGGAACTTATACAAAGAGCCGCTGAGGGCGACTGCGGCGCTTTTACCGAGCTGGTTCAAAAATACGAAACTTTTGTATATAACATAGTATTCCATTCGCTCAGAAACGCGGACGACGCCTTTGACGTTTCTCAGGAGGTGTTCATACGCGTATACAAATCGCTCGGCAGCTTCAGAGGAAGCAGTAAATTTTCAACGTGGCTGTATACGGTGGCGATGAACGTCATACGCGACAGCATACGGGCGTCAAAGCACCGTATACGCGCGGTCTCTCTCAGCCCGGACGACGGAGAAGGGGGGGAGAAGGAATTTGATATTCCCGATAGGTCGGAGACGTCAAATCCGGAGGAGATGCTTGAGAAAAAGGAGCGTGCCAAGGCGGTACGCGAGGGAATACGAAACCTCAGCGAGGATCACAGAGAGGTAATCCTGCTGAGAGATATCGAGGGATATACATACGAAGAGATTGCTTTGATGCTTTCCATAGACATAGGCACGGTCAAGAGCAGGCTGAACCGGGCAAGAAATTCTTTAAAAAAATATTTGTCGGAGCGGAACATTTTCTAAAAAGATCCGTCACATAAGACGTACGGAGGGTTCAGACAGCATTAACTTTACGCATACGAAAGAGATGTATTGATATGGAAGAAAAAAACCGTTCGGATAAGGACTGTGAATGGGTCCTGGAGCAGCTCGGGGCATATGCCGACGGGGAGCTTGACGAAGCCGAGCAAGCTCGGGTTGAAGAGCATCTTGTCGGTTGTGAGAATTGCCGGAGGGAGCTTGAGGATCTGAAAAGGCTTATTCTGCTTATCGGAGACGGAAAAGTTGTGCCGGAAAAGAGCATATCCGGCGCGGTTATGGAAGAAGTCGGACGCAGAAAAGCGGCGAAACTGCGTTTGGGCAGATTTTCGTCTCACATCGCGGCCATAGCGGCATTGTTTGTGACCGTCGCGTCGGTCGCCGTATTCGGAATATATGGATCAATGCAGACAAAGCTCATCGACCGGGAGGAAAGCAATTCTTGCAATCCCTCAAATGACAATGTTAATTCAATAATAGGATCGCAGAGCGATCCGCTCCGCAGCCCAAACGAATTGGAAACAGACCCCGACGTCGGCTATACGATAGGGATTCACGAAGGCAATTTGCCGAGCGCCGTATCGACCGACGGAGAGATTACGGATATTCTCGGACCGGATGACGTTCAAACGGAGCGCGAATACGCAAAGGACGAGATTGAACGCATAGTCGGGCTTGTCGTACCCGAGAGCGAGCGGAAAAACGTTGGCTTTGCGTATGTCGGACGCGCGGCGGACGAAGCGGCGTCGGCGCTGGGAGCCGAGCCGGATGTAAACGGCGGAACTTACAGGGTTTATCTTTTCGGATATGAGAAGCTGGAAAGCGTCGAAACCGAGCTTGAAAAATCGGGAGCGAAGCTTGAAACAACGGACGGCGGAACGCTGATCGCGCTCATCGCCATAGACTGACCACAAAAAAGGGCGCGGAAATTCCGATTCCGCGCTCTGTTTTTCTGAAAACGCGGAAATTATGCGATATATGGCATTATACGCTTCCCGCACACTTAAACTTTTTATAAGAAAACTATTGCAAAATAAAAAAAAATAGGTTACAATAATTATGTTTATATAAAAATCTATTATAACATCCGTATTGGAGGAAACGATTTATGGTCACAGCCGGAGATTTTAAGAACGGCATAACATTTGAATTGGACGGAAACGTCATGCAGGTCATAGAGTTCCAGCATGTAAAGCCCGGCAAAGGCGCGGCGTTCGTTCGTACAAAAATCCGCAACGTCATCAGCGGCGCGGTAACAGAGCGTACATTCAGCCCGACAGACAAATTTGAAAACGCGTATATCGAGCGCAAGGATATGCAGTATCTCTATAACGACGGCGATCTTTACTACTTCATGGACATGGAATCCTATGAACAGCTTCCCATAGGCAAGGACAAGCTCGACGACAACTTCAAGTTTGTCAAGGAGGAGATGATGTGCCGCGTATGCTCATACAAGGGCAACGTATTTGCGGTTGAGCCTCCGATGTTTGTTGAGCTTGAGGTAACGGATACCGAGCCCGGCTTCAAGGGCGACACCGCAACCGGAACGACAAAGCCCGCAACGCTTGAGACCGGAGCGCAGATCAAGGTTCCGCTCTTCATAGACGTCGGCACCGTTATCCGTATTGACACGCGCACGGGAGAATATCTCGAACGCGCATAAAAATTCTCTCTGAATATAATAATATCGGGAGAATACAGAACAAACCGAAAGGAAGAAAAACCATGGGACTTACCGAAAAGGCTGCATATTTAAAGGGACTTCTCGAAGGCTTCAAGCTTGACGAAAACAATCCCGAGAACAAGCTTCTGAAGGAGATAATCGGAATGCTCGGCGACATGGCCGAAGAAGTATCCGCGCTCGGCAAAGAAAACGACACGATAAACGACTTCCTCGACGAGCTCGACTACGATCTCGGAGCGCTTGAGGAGGACTTCTACGGCTGTGACGACGACTGCTGCTGCGACGACTGCTGCTGCTGCGACGACGGCGACGAAGATGATGACGAAGACGACGGAGAGGATAAATAAAGGCGTTCTGCCATCTCCCGAATCTGTGAAATAAGGTTAAACGAGGGCGGATGCGCGACTTATCTGAAGCCGCAGCTTCCGCTCTTGTGTCGGTTTATATGAAAAACTTTAAATTTAAAGGTCCGCTTTTACTAATGCTTACCGCGTTTATCTGGGGCAGCGCGTTTGTCGCACAGAGGGTCGGCACGGAGCATATCGGACCGTTTACATTCAATTTTATACGCTCTGTGCTCGGAGGGCTTGTGCTCATTCCGGTCATACTTATAAGCGGCAGAAAGGAAGCGGCAAAAACCGGCGAACGCGGACTTCCTTTTTATAAGGATAAAACTCTGCTTTGCGGCGGAATGCTTTGCGGCTTTGTGCTGTGTTTTGCAATGTTCTTTCAGCAGTTCGGAATGTCCGATCCCGGCTGCACGTCCGGCAAGGCGGCGTTTATTACGACGCTGTATATAATTTTTGTGCCGGTGGCGGGGCTGTTTATGAAGAAAAGGCCGTCGCCGCTTGTCTGGATAAGCATACTTGTCGCCGCGCCGGGTATGTACCTGCTTTGTATGAGCGGCGAGCTTAAGCTCGGCTGGGGAGACATATCGGTTTTGTGCTCGGCTGTTATGTATACGGCGCATATTATCGTCATCGACAAATTCGCGCCGCTTACCGACTGCGTAAAGATGTCGTGCATACAGTTTTTTACGGTTGCGCTGATCTCGCTGCCCTGTATGCTCATATTCGAACGCATACCGTCGGCGCAGTCGCTTGTACAGTGCTGGCTGCCTCTGGCATACGCCGGAATCATGTCGAGCGGAGTAGCGTACACGCTCCAGATAATCGGACAGAAATATACTCCGGTTTCGGTTGCACCGCTTTTAATGAGTCTTGAATCGGTGTTCGCGGCGATTATGGGCTGGATACTTATAAACGAAACAATGACCGCGGATCAGATAATCGGCTGCGTAATGATATTCGGCGCGGTCATTCTCGCTCAGGTGCCCGCTCCGAAAAGGAAGAACAAATAACCGAGGAAAAAAGAAATGGCTTTCGATATACTGAATTTTTCTCCGTCCGACGCGGAGGCGTTCATGACTGAGCTCGGCGAACCTGCGTACCGCGGAAAGCAGCTTTACGAATGGGCGCAGAAAGGCGTGCCCGTTAAGGATATGACGACCTTTTCAAAGTCGCTGCGCGAACGTATAGCGGAACGCGGAGACGTGTTTTTGCCGCAGGCCAGGCGCAAGCTCGTGTCCGCGGTTGACGGAACGGTCAAATATCTGTTTGAGCTGAGGGACGGTCAGCTTATCGAAAGCGTTGTTATGAAATACGAACACGGCAGCACAATCTGCATATCGTCGCAGGCGGGCTGCCGGATGGGATGCCGGTTCTGCGCGTCGACGCTCGGCGGACTCATACGGAATCTTGAGCCGTCGGAGATGCTGGGGCAGATAATCGCCGCGCAGAACGATCTCGGAATACGCATATCAAACGTCGTGATGATGGGCATAGGCGAGCCGCTCGACAATTACGACAACACGCTTCGGTTCATAATGCTGGCAAACGAAAAGGACGGACTGAACATCGGCCAGCGTCACATATCCGTATCAACCTGCGGACTTGCGGACCGCATAAGACGGCTGGCGGACGAAAATTTACAGATAACGCTTTCAATTTCGCTGCATTCCGCCGACAACGAGGCGCGTAAGAAGATAATGCCGATAACAAACCGGTACAGCGTCGACGAGCTGCTTGCGGCGTGCCGGGACTATTTCAAAAAAACGGGGCGGCGGATATCGTTTGAATACACGCTTATCGGCGGAGAAAACGACAGCGAGGCGCACGCGCAGGCGCTTGCGTCGAAATTACACGATTATTTCGGAAAAAATATGCCGTTTCACGTAAATCTGATTCCGCTGAACGAGGTAAAGGAGCGCGGATTTCACAGAGGAAGCCGCGAGTCGGTCGACGCGTTCAAGAAGCTGCTCGGACGGCTTGGGGTAAACGCGACGGTGAGACGGCGTCTCGGTCCGGACATAAACGCCTCGTGCGGGCAGCTCCGGCTTAACGAGACGGTGAACTGAGTATGAATTTTACGGAAAAAAATACCGATTTAATATTTTCGGCGTATAAATATTAATAATTTATAGTATAAAATATAGGAAGTACGAAACGGTCGGACAAAACGGGAGAAAGGAAACGGAATCCGAATATGTTTTTTTGCGGAATAAGCGACATCGGAAGGAAACGCGTCTCAAATCAGGACAGCTTCAACATAACGGAGCTTGACGGAGCGCTGCTCTGTACCGTATGCGACGGCATGGGCGGAGCGAACGGAGGCAATGTTGCGAGCGAGCTGGCCGTAAAGGTATACACAAACTTCATATGCGACTGTCTTTCCGGCAGAAAGGACGCGCCGGATCACGTAAACCTGCGCAGCATACTCAGCGACGCCGTGAGCGCGGCGAACGGAACCGTATACAGACGCGCGGAGTCTGACTTTACGCTCAGCGGCATGGGGACGACTTTGGTCTCTGCGCTTGTGCTCGGCAGCACGCTTTATGCAGTAAACGTCGGGGACAGCCGTTTGTACATGATTTCAAACGGCGGCATAAAACAGGTAACGCACGACCACTCGTACGTACAGTGTCTGATAGACATCGGAAAGCTCACGCCCGAGGAAGCGGCTACGGCTCCGATGAAGAACATAATAACGCGTTCGGTCGGCTGCGAGAGCCGGATCAAGGCGGACATTTTCACAGAGGAGCTGAACGGCAGCGGATACCTGCTGCTCTGTTCGGACGGACTTACCAACTACGTAACCGAGGCGCAGATACTCAACACCGTCACCGGATTTTCCGACGGAACGACCGATTTACCGTTTGAAGAAGCCGTTTCGGGAGGCGAGGCGCTCGCGGAGCGCGCAAAACGTCTGATCGGACTTGCAAACGAGGCGGGCGGCGGCGACAACATAACCGTTGTTCTGGTGAGATTCTGACGAAAAAAGTCAAAATAAAACAAGGAAAGCGATGTGTTGAATGGAAAGCTTCGATAAATATCTGGGTCGGGTGTTCGACAGAAGATATAAAATAAATAAAATAATCGGCATCGGCGGCATGGCGATCGTTTTCGAGGCGCAGGATCTTGTTATGAAGCGCACAGTTGCGGTCAAGATGCTCAAGGATGAGATTGCAAACGACGCTCAGGCGGTAAAACGCTTTGTGAACGAGTCGAAGGCGGTTGCGATGCTCTCGCATCCGAACATCGTTTCGATATACGACGTGTCCGTAAAGGAAAATTTAAAATATATTGTAATGGAGCGTGTGGAAGGGATCACGCTCAAGAATTATATGTCAAAGCGCGGGCCGCTTCCGCAGAACGAGGTCATACACTATACCGAACAGATTCTGCGGGCGCTTGAACACGCGCACGGAAAGGGCATAATCCACCGCGACATAAAGCCGCAGAATATAATGCTTCTCAAAAACGGACGGATAAAGGTCGCGGATTTCGGAATAGCGAAGCTCCCGAACGCCGAGACCGTCACGATGACGGACAAAGCAATCGGGACGGTATATTACATCAGTCCGGAGCAGGCGAGCGGCAACCCGATCGACCAGCGCAGCGACCTGTATTCGCTCGGAGTAATGATGTACGAAATGACGACCGGAGAGCTTCCGTTTACGGCGGACAGTCCGGTATCGGTTGCGCTGATGCAGGTAAACGACACGCCCCGGCGTCCGCGCGAGATCGATCCGAAAATTGCTCCGGGACTCGAGCAGATTATACTCGGAGCTATGGAAAAAGATCCGGAACGACGTTTTCAGACGGCAGGTCAGATGCTCCGTTATATTCAGAAGCTGAGCAGCTCTCCGGACTACGTTTTCAAACCGGTCCGTCCGAAGCACGAAACGGGAGAAACCGCCCTTCGGGAAGGAGAAAAAGACGGAGTGAAAAAGAAGCGTCAGAGCCGTACCATGTTTCCGATCATATTCGGAGTAACGGCGGCGTTCCTTATCGTAATGGGAATAAGCGTTTACTACGGACTGTCGCTTATGCTTGAAAGTCAGAGAAGCAACAGCCCAAAGACGGTTATCATACCGAATCTTGTCGGCGCGATATACGATTCCTCGCTCGACGCACAGCTCGACAGGTCAATTTACAACCTTACTGTAATTGAAAAAACGAGCGACAACTATTCCCGCGGAACGATCATGGATCAGGAGCCGCGCGGGAACGAGCGGCGCCGCGTTATTGCGGACAAGCAGAAGTGCAATCTGACTATAACGGTCAGCAAAGGCCCGGAAACGGTCAAGCTGTCGGATTACACCTATATGAATTATCTGAACGTGGAGATCGCGCTCAGAAAGGCGGGACTTATCTGCGACGTCAAGAAAGTTGAAAGTCCGACGGTTGACGTCGGATACGTCGTAAAAACGCTGCCCGGCGCCGGCGACACAGTAAAGGTCGGCTCAACGGTTGTCATTTATACGAGCATCGGCGCAAGCTACACGACCGTTCAGGTTCCGGATTGTATAGGAATGACCGCGAAAAAGGCGCTGAAGGCGCTTAAAGGTTCAACCGGAGAGCTTCAGTTCCAGATTGGAAAATGCGAGTACGAATATTCGAACCTGTATAAAGAGGGAGAGATCGTACGTCAGTCGAAAACGCCTTATTCAACGGTGCCGAAGGGAACCGTGATATCGTTTGTATTCAGTCTCGGACCGGAAAAGATCGATCCGCCGGAAACCGATCCCCCGGAAACCGATCCGCCTGACACTGATTCTCCGGATACAGATTCACCGGATACCGATCCGCCCGACGAAGGTTCAGAGGAGACAACCGACGCCGAAACCGCGCAGCCCGAATAAATCAAATAAACAAACCGACTGCATCGGGGGTGTTTTGTTATATGACTGACGATTATTTGCGAAGACTGTGGATCTGGCTGAGCCTCGTTTTCGGCTCGGGCACCGTAAGCACCGACCGGCTTTTATTAAATTTTGACTATGACATAAAGGCGCTGTACAATGCCGAAGCCGGAGAATACGAAAAGATTCTGACTCATGCCGGCAGAAGGCCGCGCAGGGATATCGTAGACAGGCTGTGCGACAAGTCGCTGGCTGGTGCGGAAGCGATTATCGAAAAATGCGCAAATCTCGGCTGCGGTATCGTCTCATTCTCCGATAAGGAATATCCGAACAGACTCAGAATGATAAAAAGCAAGCCTCTTGTGCTGTATTATTTCGGAAAACTGCCGGATTTTGACAATGAAGTCGCCGTTGCGGTCGTCGGAACACGTCAAATGACCGAATACGGCCGGCGCAACGCGTACACGCTGTCGTATGATATTGCCAAAAGCGGCGGAATTGTCGTAAGCGGTCTGGCGAGGGGCGTCGACGGGATTGCGCACCGCGGCTGTCTCGATGCCGGCGGAACGACCGTCGCCGTTGTCGCAACCGGGCTTGAAACGGTTTATCCGAGCGAGCACGAACGGCTTGAGCGCGAGATCAGACGAAACGGCGCGGTCATTTCGGAATATCCTCCGGAAACCAAGGTGAATTCGTATAATTTCCCGAAAAGAAACCGAATAATAAGCGGGCTTTCGCTCGGGACGGTTGTAATAGAAGCCGGACGTAAGAGCGGTGCGCTCATTACCGCCGGCACAGCGATTGAGCAGGGAAGAGATGTTTACGCCCTGCCGGGAAACGTCGGTGAGCATGAAAGCCTGGGAACAAACGAGCTGATAAAAAAGGGCGCGCGGCTTGTAACCGAGGCGTCGGAAATCATATCCGTATATGAGCAGCTGTATCCGAACAAGGTTGATGTATCAAAGATACCGTCGGTAAAGGTAGGTCTTGCGGACGGACCGAAATATTTGAAAAGCATTCAAAAGCAGAGCGAAGACAAAAACGATGATTACGCGGAAGTCAAAGCGCCCGAAAAAGACGCGGACGCAGAGAAAACGAGCCGCGGCGAGAGAACAAATACGCCGCAGATGAGCGCACGCGACCTTGGAAAGCTGCTTTGCGGGTGCGGTTTTGCCGAACAGCAAATATACGGCATTATACCGGAAAACGAGCCGATTCTTCCCGACACAATTTCCGAAGCGCTGAATATGCCTGTATCCGAGGTAATGGTCTCGCTTACGATGCTTGAGATCAGAGGTCTTGTAACCTCGGTGCCGGGCGGCGGCTTTATAAGGAAGCATTTCTGACAAAGTCAGTCCAAAAAAATAATAAAAAGAGGAAACTATCCACAATGTCCAACCTCGTTATAATCGAATCCCCATACAAGATAGCAACAATAAAGAACTGTCTCGGCTCGAACTACAAGGTAATCGCGTCGAAGGGACACGTGCGCGATCTTCCGAAGAGTTCGCTCGGCGTTGATATAGAAAACGGTTTTGAAGCGCGATATATAAACATACGCGGCAAAGGCGACATAATCAAGGAACTGAAAAAAGAAGCGAAGAACGCGAGCAAAATATATCTTGCCGCCGACCCGGACCGCGAAGGAGAAGCAATTTCGTGGCATCTGGCGACGGTGCTCGGCATACCGATTGAAAAAACAAACCGGATCACGTTCAACGAGATCACGAAAAGCGCGATCAAGGCGGCAATCAAGGCTCAGCGCACAATAGACATGGATCTGGTAAACTCGCAGCAGGCGAGACGCATACTTGACCGCATAGTCGGCTACAAGCTGTCTCCGTTTTTATGGAAAACGGTGCGCAGCGGACTTTCTGCCGGGCGCGTGCAGTCTGTCGCGACAAGAATAATAGTCGAGCGAGAGGACGAGATACGCGCGTTTGTGCCAAAGGAATACTGGACGCTTGACGTTGAGCTGAAAAATCCGTCCGGAGCTGCGTTTACCGCTCATTTTTACGGCACGCAGGACAAGAAGATAGATCTTGGCACCGAGGAAGAGACCGGCGCTGTGGAAAAAGCGGTCGAAAACGGCGTATTTAAGGTTATCGCGCAGAAAAAATCGCTCAGAACGCGCAATCCCGCGCCTCCGTTTACAACCTCAACGCTTCAGCAGGAGGCGTCGAAGAAGCTCGGTTTCCAGTCCGCGCGGATAATGAAGGTTGCGCAGGAACTTTACGAGGGAATAAATCTCGGAGCCTCCGCCGGAGGAACGCAGGGACTTATAACGTATATGAGAACCGACTCGCTGCGTGTGTCGTCCGAGGCGGCCGAAGCGGCAAAGACGCATATAACCGAAAAATACGGCAGCGAATATTATCCGGAAACGCCACGTGTGTACAAATCGAGGGCGAACGCGCAGGACGCGCACGAGGCGATCAGACCTGCGTCAATGAAGTACGAGCCGTCGGAGATAAAGAAATCGCTGACGTCGGATCAGTATAAGCTGTACAAACTCATATGGGACAGGTTCATTGCGAGCCAGATGGCGTCGGCTCAGCTTGATACGGTAAGCGCGGACATCGAATGCGGAGGATACATCTTCCGTGCAGGCGGAAGCACCGTGCGTTTTCCGGGCTTCATGGCGCTTTACGACTACGCCGAGGAGGAAGACGACGCGTCCTTAAGCACAAATAAAAAGAGCAAAAAAAATCATCTGCCCGAGCTGAACGAAGGGGACGAATGCGCCCTCGAAAAGACGCTTCCGGAGCAGCATTTCACCGAGCCGCCCGCAAGATACAACGAAGGCTCTCTGATAAAATTCCTTGAGGAAAAAGGAATCGGACGTCCCAGCACGTACACTCCGATAATCACAACGATCGTATCGCGCGGCTATGTGGAGCGCGAAGGAAAGGCGCTCAAGCCGACGGCGCTCGGCGAAATTACGACGAGGCTTATGGTCAAGAGCTTCCCGGACATTGTCGATTACGCTTTTACCGCCGAGATGGAGGAAGATCTGGACAGCATCGAAAGCGGCGAGCGCACTATGCAGGAAGTGCTGAGCGGATTTTATAAAGATTTTGAAAAGGATCTCGAGGCGGCGGAGGAAACGGTTTCCAAGGAAGAGATTTCGGTTCCCGCCGAGGAGACCGACATTATCTGCGACAAATGCGGAGCGCGGATGATAATCAAGAACGGCAGGTTCGGAAAATTCGCCGCCTGCCCGAACTACCCGGAATGCAAGAACACAAAACCGCTTGCCAAAGACGGAAAAACCGCCGCCGAGCCGGACGAACCGACGCCGACCGGCGAAAAATGCGAGCTTTGCGGCGCCGAAATGCTCAGAAGAAAGGGCAGATACGGAGAATTTATCGCCTGCGCGAACTATCCGAAGTGCAAGAACACCCGGCAGATAAACAAAGAGACCGGCGTGAGATGTCCGCTGTGCGGAGGTATGATTGTCGAGAAGCACGGCAGAAACCGCAGCTTCTTTTACAGCTGCGAGAAGTATCCGGAGTGCACATTTGTTTCATGGGATCAGCCGCTGGACGAGAAATGTCCGGAATGCGGTCAGATGCTGTTTATAAAAAAGGGCAAAAAACAGATTGTATGCCATAACAAGGAGTGCGGGTACAAGAGAGACGCTGAAATGCCGGAAGATGAAAAGGATTTCGGAAATGACGAAGAGTAAGCATATAACCGTCGTGGGCGCGGGGCTTGCCGGCTGCGAGGCGGCGTGGCAGGCGGCAAACCGCGGAGTTGGCGTAACACTATACGAAATGAAGCCGCATAAATACACGCCCGCGCACAAGTACAAAGGCATGGCGGAGCTTGTCTGCTCAAACTCGCTGCGTTCGGCGCAGGTGACAAACGCGATCGGACTGCAAAAGGAAGAGCTTCGCCGTCTCGGCTCGCTGATAATGGAGGCGGCGGACAGCACGGCGGTTCCGGCGGGCTCGGCGCTTGCGGTTGACAGGTATCTTTTTTCGGATTACGTAACAAACAAGATACGTTCGCATCCGGATATTGAGGTAAGGGAGCAGGAGATAACCGAAATCCCGGAGGGCATAACTGTAATCGCAACCGGGCCGCTCACCTCGGACGCGCTTTCCGAGAAGATAGCGGAGCTTATCGGAGAAGGCTACCTCAGCTTTTTTGACGCTGCCGCGCCGATTATTTCGGCGGAAAGCATAAACGGAGAAATTGTGTACGCGGCGTCGCGCTACGGAAAAGGAGAGGCGTCGTACCTGAACTGTCCGATGTCTAAAGCGGAATACGAGGCGTTTTACAGGGCGCTTGTAACCGCGGAGGAAGCGAAGCTGCACGAATTTGACAAAAGCGGTTTTAAGGTATTTGAAGGATGTATGCCGGTCGAGGTTATGGCGAAGCGCGGAGAGGAAACGCTGAGATTCGGTCCGCTTAAGCCTGTGGGACTGCCCGATCCGCGCACCGGTAAAGAGCCGTACGCGGTCGTACAGCTCAGACGCGAAAACACCGCGGGCACGACGTACAATCTTGTGGGATTTCAGACACATCTGACGTTTCCGGAGCAAAAACGCGTGTTCAGAATGATTCCCGGACTTGAGAACGCCGAGTTTCTGCGCTACGGCGTTATGCACCGGAACACATACCTGAATTCGCCGCGTCTGCTTTCGGGAGATTATTCAATGCGAGAAAGGCCGGAGCTGTTTTTTGCGGGACAGATGACCGGCGTGGAAGGTTATATAGAATCAGCGTCGTCCGGATGGACGGCGGGAGTGAACGCAGCAAGGCGCGCGCTCGGTATGGAAGCGGCGGTTCCGCCTCCGGAAACGATGACCGGAGCGCTTGCCGCGTATATTTCAGATAAAAACGTGACTGATTTTCAGCCGATGAACGCGAACTACGGACTTGTTCCGCCGATGAGGATAAAGGGCGGCAAGGCGGCGAGATGCGAGGCGTATTCAAGCCGTGCGCTCGCGGCGCTTGACGAATGGCGTGAAAATTTAACTTGATTTCCGGAGATAAAAAATAATGAAAATTATTGTTGACGTAATGAGCGGCGACAACGCGCCGCTTGAAATACTCCGAGGCGTTGAAATGGCGTCGGAGCTTGAAGGGCTTGAGCTGATTATTACCGGCAGCGAGGAGACAATAAGAGAAACCGCGGAGGCGCACGGTATCAGCATAAACAAAGACAACATTTCGGTTGTCGGCGCGGAAAGCGTAATCACAATGGAAGACGCTCCGCTGTCTGTCGTTCGCGAAAAAAGCAATTCGTCGATGGCGGTCGGACTGAAGCTTTTGGCCGAGGGAGCCGGGGACGCTATGGTAAGCGCGGGCAACACGGGCGCGCTTCACGCCGGCTCAACGCTCATCGTGCGCAGGATCAAGGGAGTGAAAAAGTCCGCGATTGCCACGATACTTCCGTACAAGAATCCGACTCTGCTCATGGACAGCGGCGCAAACATTGAGATTGCTCCCGACGTCTACGTACAGTTTGCTCAGATGGCGTCGTTGTATATGGAGCGCATAATGGGTGTGGAGTCGCCACGTGTCGGGCTGCTGAACATAGGAGCCGAGCCGACGAAGGGAACGAAAAACGTCGTTGAGGCGTACAATCTTCTTAAAGAGACGCCGGATATAAACTTTATCGGAAATATTGAAGGCAAGGAGCTGCCCGGAGGCGGCTGCGACGTATGCGTAACCGACGGTTTTACCGGAAATATCGTACTTAAGCTGACAGAAGGCTGCGGAAGCTTCATAATGTCAAAAATCAAGGAAATCTATAAAAAGAACGCGGTTACAAAGATGTCGGCGCTCATGGTCAAAAACGGAATCAAGAAACTTAAAAATGATTTTGACGCGTCGGAGTACGGCGGAGCGCCGCTGCTCGGACTGTCAAAGCCGGTAATCAAGGCGCACGGAAGCTCCGACGGACTCGCGATATACAACGCGGTAAGACAGGCGATGCGCTGCGTTGATTCAAACATGGTATACGAGATTGCGATGAAGCTTGTGCCGAACATTATGGAGCAGCAGAACCGCGACTGAGCCCGCGCGCCGTAAGAAAGGATATAAATTTTATGGAACGATATCCGCACGAGCTTTCACAGCTTGAAAAAAGGATCGGCTACGTCTTTTGCGACCGTTCAAAGCTTGAGCTTGCGATGACGCATTCGTCGTATTCAAACGAGCTGCGCGCAAAAGGCATTTCGTGCGGCTGCAACGAGCGGCTTGAGTTTCTCGGCGATTCGGTGCTGTCGCTTGTGACGGCGCGGTATTTATATGAGCTTACTCCGAAGCTTCCGGAGGGGGATATGTCGAAGGTGCGCGCGGCGGCGGTATGCGAAAAGGCGCTGCACGGCTTTGCGTCGTCAGTCGGGCTCGGAGATTATCTGCTGCTCGGTCACGGCGAGGAGCTGAGCCACGGCAGGACGCGGGCGTCAATACTCGCGGACGCGTTTGAGGCGCTGCTTGCGGCGATGTATCTCGACGGAGGCTTTGAGGCGGCGGAGAAGTTTTTGCTGCCGTTCATACGCGGGGAGGTGTCGGAAATAATCTCCGACGGCCGCCTGCGCGACCATAAGACCGCGCTTCAGCAGCTTATCCAGCAGGACCGCGACGAGCTGCTTGAATACAGGACCGTACGCGAATCCGGACCGCCTCACAAACGTATTTTTGAAGTTGAAGCGGTGCTGAACGGAAATGTTATCGGAAAAGGGACGGGACTGTCAAAGCGTTCCGCCGAACAGAACGCCGCCATGGAAGCGCTTAAGCTGTTCGGTGTGGAATAATATTTAAAAATACACAGAAAAAAACAAGAAAAGGTAATGACGGGCAATGAAAAAGCACGCGAACATTCCTGTTTTCATACCGCATCTCGGCTGCCCGAACAACTGCGTGTTCTGTAATCAGCGCAGTATTTCGGGCGCTTCGTCTTTTGACGAGTCGAAGGTAAAAGACGAAATTGAAAAGGCGCTCGGGAGCATAGACCGGGAAACCGAAGCCGAGATAGCCTATTTCGGCGGCTCCTTTACCGGCATCGACCGGAATCTGATGATACGCCTGCTTGAAACCGCAGAAAAATACATACAAAGCGGCAGAGTTTCGTCGATACGCCTTTCAACGAGACCGGACTATATTGACAAAGAGATACTGGACATACTGTCGCGCTACGGAGTAAAAAACATAGAGCTCGGCATACAGAGCATGAACGACCGTGTGCTTGCCCTGTCAAAACGCGGACACACCTCGGCGGACAGCGAAAGGGCGTGCCGGATGATAGTTGAAGCCGGGTTCGGGCTTGTCGGACAAATGATGATCGGACTGCCGGGATCGTGCGCGGAGGACGAAATTGAGACGGCAAAACGAATCTGCGCTCTCGGTGCGAGCGGCGCGAGAATTTATCCGACGGCGGTGTTTGCCGGAACCGAGCTTGACGCGATGCGTCAGAACGGAAGCTATGCTCCGCTCGGGCTTGAAGACGCGGTTGTTCGCGCGTGCGGAGCGCTGCGTGTGTTCCGTAAAAACGGCGTTTTTGTGCTCCGCGTCGGGCTTTGTGAGAACGCGGGGCTGCACGGAGAATCCGGAATTGCCGCAGGCGTGTATCATCCGGCGTTCGGAGAGCTTTGCGAAAGCCGTCTTGTAAGCGAAACGATAGAAAAAACGCTGCGCTGCGGCGGAATAGACGCGCGCGGACGTCTGCTTACGGTCCGCGTGCCGAAAAACATGATGTCAAAGGTAATAGGTCAGGGCGGTTCGGAACGAAAGCGGCTTATACGCGAGCTTTCGCTTTGCGGCCTGCGCCTGAAAGAGGGCGTGCCGGCTCTCATCATAGGAGACGCGGAGCTTCCGCTTCGGCTCTGAAAACAGGCGTTATTTTACAAAGGAGCGGCGTTTTTATGATTTTAAAAATAATTATAACGGCGCTGCCGGCGCTGTACGCGTTCTTTCTTATGCTTTACGGACGGTGGAACGCGGCGGCGGTCATGATGCTTATTGCTGGAGCCTGCGCGTACTATGCTTTTTTTTGCAAAAACAAAGAAGAGCAGGTTAGGACTAAATCCGAAAAAGGCCGCGGAGTGCTGACATTTGCGGCGGCGGTACTCTTTGGGGCGGCGCTGTCCTGCGTTATAGGATTTTTTACGGTTCTCCGACTCAAGACCTTCACAGCGCCGGATTTTGACTTCGGAATATTCGTAAATATGTTTTACAATATGAAAAAAAGTTTCGGAGCCTATACGACGGTCGAGCGCGACGGTTTGCTCTCGCACTTTGCGGTGCATGTGTCCCCGATTTTTTATCTGATTCTGCCGGTATACGCGCTGTTTCCGTCGCCGGTCACGCTTCAGATTTGTCAGGCGCTGATTGTAGGCTCGTCCGCCGTGCCGCTTTATCTGCTCGCGTTAAGAACCGGAGCCGGGAAACGGCGCGCGGCTCTGCTCTGCGCGGTTCTTGCGCTCTATCCGGCGGCGTCCGGAGGCTGCTTTTACGATTTACACGAAAACTGCTTTCTGCTTCCGTTGCTGCTGTGGATGTTCTGGGCTTTCGAGGCGGACAGGACGGCGCTTATGTACGTATTCGCGGCGGCGGTATTGACGGTCAAGGAGGACGCGCCGGTATATGTGGCGGTTTTTGCGCTCTGGATGCTGATTTCGGGACGGAAACGAAAGCACGGAGCGGCGCTTCTCGGCGTTTCGTGCGCGTACTTTGCCGCGGTATGCACTTATCTTTCGATTGCGGGAGAGGGAATAAAAGCGTCGTCGCGCTACGCGGTCTACGGAAAAAACGCGGGCGAGATCATAGTTAATCTGCTTAAGGATCCGGCGCTTGCGCTTGAGCAGATTGCGTCGCCGGAAAAGCTCCCGTACCTTGCGTGCATGCTGCTTCCGCTCGCTCTGCTTCCGTTTATGACAAAAAAGCCGTCGTCGCTGATACTGCTGGCGCCGCTTCTGATATTCAATCTTCTGCCCGCATACAGATACCAGTACGATATATATTTTCATTACAGCTTCGGGAGTACGGCGTTTTTGTTTTACCTTAGCGCGATGAATCTGCCGCGGATAAAGAACCGCACGTTTTCATCCGTACTGACGCTTGCGGCGGTTGTGATTTCGGCGGTCATGTTCCGAATGACCGTAATCGAGGACAAGGGCGGGCTGATTGAATTATACCGACTTGAAAAGAGCCGAAACGAGTTTGTCGAAGAAACGCTTAACGCAATTCCGGAGGAGGCGTCGGTCCGCGCGTCGGTATTTTATCTGCCCTTTATAGCGGAACGGAGCGAAATATACGCGCTCGACACAAAGCACGACACCGAGTACACGGTTATAGATTTAAGGCTTGAGGACGAAGAGTCGGAAACGCTTTGCAACGAGCTGCTTTCGTCGGACGAATACGAGCTTATAGAGTATTACGAAAGCCTGATTGCGGTTTTTCTGCGCAAAACTCCGTGATAAATTTAAGAAAAACATACTGTCAGGTGTTGAAAAGCGGGCCGCTATGTGATACAATAATAAAGTAAGGCACAGCAAAAAAGAAACAAACAAAATAAAGAGGTTAAAAATGTCCGGACACAGTAAATGGAAAAATATAATGCATAAGAAGGAGAAGACGGACGCACAGCGCGCGTCGGTCTTCACCAAGATAGGCAAGGAGATGGCGATTGCGGTACGTGAAGGCGGACCCAATCCGGCTTCGAACAGCCGTTTGCGCGATCTTATATCAAAAGCCAAGGCGAACAACGTACCTAACGACAACATCGACCGCATCATAAACAAGGCGAGCGGTGCCGACGCGACTACCTACGAGGAGATTTACTACGAGGGCTACGGTCCCTCCGGTGTTGCGGTTATAGTTGAAGCGACGACCGACAACCGCAACCGCACGGCAGGCGACGTGCGCCACACCTTTGACAAATACGGCGGCAACCTCGGTCAGACCGGCTGCGTAAGCTATCTTTTCACCGACAAGGGCGTAATAATCATAGAAAACGACGGCGAGATAGACGAAGACAAGCTTATGGAGGACGCAATGGAGGCCGGCGCCGAGGACTACGAAAGCTCGGGCGATGTTTTTGAAATATACACGGAGGTTGACGATATAACCGCTGTCCGCGAAGCGCTTGAAGCGAAAGGATATACCGTTGTTTCCGCGGAAAAGGACAAGATTCCATCCAATTACGTAACGCTGACCGACGAGGAAGATATCAAAAACATGACTCTGATGCTGGAAAAGCTTGAGGACAACGACGATATCCAGCAGGTTTACCACAACTGGGAAAATGAAGGAGAAGGCTGATAAGATTCCGAAAATCAGAACGCACCGTATCATATTCGCGGTTTTTGCCCTGCTCACGGGCATGACCGCGTTTGTTACGGTGCTTTTTGGCGATGATTATTATTATGCGTATTTTGTAAAGGCGGGCGGGGAGTTTTTTCTGTCGGAGAATATCGTTCACTACGAACAAACGAACGGACGCGCGCTCGTACACCTGCTCGACGAGCTGCTGATCGGCTTCGGACTGACTCCGTGGCGGATTTTTGTAACGGTTTGCGCGGCGGGGGCGGCGCTGCTTATCGCGCGCATCGCGTCGGACGCGTATTCGGCGGAGGCGCTTGAGTCAAAGAAGTACGCGAAGGCGCTTGTGTTTTCGTGTGGCGCGTTTGCGTCGCTTGATATCGCAATATTGCGGCAGAGCGTTTGGTGGGCAACCGGCTCGCTCAACTATCTCTTTCCGGCGGTGCTGCTGCTTTTTTTGTGGTATAATTTTGAAAAACCGTTTAAGACTTCGGGCAAGCCCGCGCTCTGGCTTCCCGCGCTTGCGCTGCTCTGCGGCATGAGCACCGAACAGGCGGCGTTTGCGTCGCTTGCGGTCTGCGTTTTTTATTCGGTGAAGGCGTTTTTGTTCAGGTCCGCCCGACGGTTTATATATCCGGTTTCGCTTTTGTCTGCGCTCGCGGGTTTTCTTACGCTTTATCTTGCGCCCGGAAACCGTATGAGAATGGAATATTATCCTGAATTCTATTCGCTCGGATTAATCGGACAGGCAGTGCGGAATTTTTCGGAGCTTGCGTCGGTTGCCTTCGGAACGGGCGGCATGTATTCGGCGCTGATCGCGGCTCTGGCGGCGTTTGCGGCCGTGAGAGCGCGTGAAAGGAAGTTCGTTCCGGCGTCTCTCGGCGCGCTGTCCCTTGCCTTATATACGGCGGGACTTACGGGATGCCTGATTTGCCCAGACAATGAGTTTTTTACCGTGCTTACGGTATGCGCGGCGCTTTCCGGCTTTGCCGTGCTCATCCCCGACGGACTGATACGGCTGATAAAGAAGGGCGAAAGCGATTTTATGTTTTACGCCGGCGCGCTCGTGCTCCAGGCGGCGATGCTTGTCTCGCCGCAGTTCGGTCCCCGCACCGTGCTTGTGTCGGCGCTGCTCGTTTCTGTTCCGGCGGTGAAGAATCTTTCGGATGAAAAATGCGGCGCGGCAGGTTTTGCGGCGGCGGCCGTGCCGTTTTGCATCGTGTTTTCACTGCGATATACCGGAGTTGTGCCGGTATTCTGCGCGGCGGGCGCGGCGGTTGTCGGACTTACGCTTGTCCGCAAAAATAAGCTGCGCGCAAAGGAGCTGCTTGGAGTTGTCTGCGTTGCGGTTATGTTTGTCCGCGCGGCTGTAAACTATGCCGGATATGCGGAAAACTACGTATGCCATGAGAAGAATGCGGAGCGGGTGAAGGCGTTTGTCTCGGGCGAACGCGAAGGTACTGAGCTCAATTTGTTCTATCTGCCGAACAGCGTGTACAAATACACAATGCCGTACGACGACACCTACCATATGTGGCGTTACAAACTGCTGTATGACATTCCGGAGGACACGAAAATTGTCTATACGGAGTATGAGGACTGAAACGAAAGGTAAAAGAACATGAAATCGCTGAACGTACTTGTAAAGCCGGTATCCGGCGGATGCGATATGCGCTGCGGATACTGTTTTTACGCAGACGAGCGCAGACTTAGGGAAAAGCCGGCGCCGTTTGAGAGAATGAAGCCCGAGACGCTTGAGACGCTGACAGAAAAAATCCTTTCAAAAGCAGAAGAGAGCTGTACGTTCTGTTTTCAGGGCGGAGAACCGACGCTTGCCGGGCTCGATTTTTTTTGCAGCGCTGTTGAGCTGCAGAAAAAATATAACGTAAACGGCGTAAAGATATCAAATTCGATTCAGACAAACGGGATTCATATTGATTCGGTCTGGGCAGAATTTTTAAGTCTGAACCGGTTTCTGACCGGGCTTTCGCTCGACGGTCCGAAGGAGCTTCACGACGCGCTGAGGGTTGACGCGGGAGGAAAGGGCACGTTTTCACGCGTCATGAAGGCGGCGGAGACGCTGAAAAAGGCGGGAGCGGAGTTCAACATTCTCTGCGTCGTAAACGGGACGAACGTACGTCATCCGGCGCGCGTGTATGAATTTTTCCGGAAAAACGGCTTCAGTCATCTTCAGTTTATTCCCTGCCTTGACGGATTTGACGGAAAAAAACAGCCGTATTCGCTCGAGCCCGAGCAATACGGCAGGTTTTTAAATACAATATTCGACTTATGGTACAGAGACTGCCTTGCGGGCGGTCAGATCAGAATCAGGCAGTTTGACAATTACATCGCAATGCTGCTCGGCATGCCGCCGGACAGCTGCGAGAATTGCGGAGGCTGCCGCGCATACCTGACTCTTGAGAGCGACGGCGGCTGCTACCCGTGCGATTTTTACACAATAGACGGCTGGAGGCTCGGAAATATAAACGAAAACGGCATTGAAGAGATGCTTTCCGGCGAGACGGCGAAGCGGTTTGAAGCGCTGTCGCGAAATTTCGGGCAGGAATGCCTTGAATGTCCGTACCGTCTGCTTTGCAGGGGAGGCTGCCGGAGACGCCGCGAGAACGGAGAAGGAGAGTTAAAAAAGGACGCTCTTTGCGCGGCGTACAGAATATTTTTTGAATATGCGGCCGGAAGGCTTTGCACTCTGGCCGACAAAATAGCCGCCGGCGGGAGGCGGACGCGGTGAACGGCATCGGCACGAAGAACGAGCACACGCTTCACGCGGCGCTTAAACTGTATTTTGAGCCGGACGAGTCATTTCACGAGGTTCCGTGCGGCGGCTATATAGCGGACATTCTCCGCGGCGGCGAGATCATCGAAATACAGACAAAATCTCTTTTCAATCTTTGCGGCAAGCTTGAAGCGTTTCTCGGAGAATATAAGGTTACGGTTGTGCATCCGATTGCGCGCAAGAAGCGGATAATTACAATCGACGAGGAAACCGGGGAGATTGTGTCGTCGCGGCGTTCGCCGAAGACCGGTAGGTTTCAGGACTGCTTTAGGGAGCTTTACGGAATCAAAAAATATCTGAATTCTCCGTCGCTGACCGTAAAGCTTATGCTTATAGACGCGGACGAATACCGGCGCACCGACAGAAAACACAGGGAGTCGCGCAAGGGAAGCGTACGAAAAGAAACCGTGCCCGTTGAGCTGGGAGAGACTGTGACGCTTGCCTCTCCTGCGGATTATCTGCAGCTGCTGCCGGACGGACTGCCGGAAGAGTTTACCTCGTCCGACGTCGCCGTGCTTCTGAAAATGTCCAAAGGGGCGGCGTCGCTGATGCTTAACGTGATGACCTATACCGGCGCGGTCGGACGCGCAGGAAAAAAGGGAAGGGCATACCTGTATCGGCGGTTATTTTGAAACTATGCGGCGCAGAGTTTCCGAAACCGAGGCGTTGTCCGGCGTTGCGATAAGCATAACGCAGGTTCCGCAGACGATAATTTCCGCAGGATTGCCGTAAAACGGGTTGTCGTCGTCTTCGGCGGCTTTGCCGGCATAGGCTGTGAGCAGCGCCGCCCTTTTTTCGACAAGCTTTTTTAAAGACGGCACATCTCCGGGAGTGCGTGCCCTGATCACGTGGATCTCAAAAACATACGGACGTTCCGAAAGCAGTACCGCGCAGTCTGAAATCAGTCCGAACGCGCCGCATTTGCCGCGCAGTCCGGTATAAATGAACGAAATTTCCTCCTCGTTTAAATAATCGCGGCTGTTTTCATCGTACGAGGTCGAAAGAATACGGTGCTGCGGGACGCCGCCGGCCGTTTCAGCCGCCGCTTTAACTATGTCAGTACAGCACGGAGGCGACGTTCGGCAGCCGGTCAGCAGCATTGTTGCGCAGAGCAGTGTGATAATAAATTTTTTCATATATAAATTATATTAAAGGAGGTCGGCGGATATGACTGTGCGTATAAAGCATGGGAACCGGTGTGTCAGCGCGGAGGCAGACTGCGGAGAACGGATGTACGACGTGCTTTTGCGTGCGGGAGCCGACGGATTTGACGCGCCCTGCGGAGGCGCAGGTATCTGCGGAAAATGTTGGGTAAAAATTGACGGGAAACGGGAGCGTGCGTGCCTTTACCGTATTTGCGGAGACTGCGAAGTTGAGCTGAACGGAGAAACGGACGCAAAGGCTCCTCTGTCAGACGTTATTGTCAAAGACGGCGGAGACAAAAAAAAGTACGGGCTTGCCTGCGACATAGGCACAACGACGGTTGCAATGAGTCTGTGCCGGCTTTCGGACGGAAAAACCGTTGCCGGACAGTCGTTTATGAATCCGCTTCGCGCATACGGCGCGGACATAATTTCGCGGCTGAAATTTGCAGCGGAAAACGAAAACGGCGCGGAAATTCTGCACGGAGTACTGATAAATAGAATGAGAGCCGCGATGGAGCAGCTTTGCGCAAAGGCTGGCGCGGACACGGACGAAATTGAGGCTGCGGCCGCGGCGGGCAACACGGTTATGCAGCACATATTCGCAGGCGAGGAGCTTCGCGGACTTGCGGCGTATCCGTTTGAGCCTGCGTCTCTGTTCGGAGAAACGCGGGAAATCAAAGGTTTCGGCATACGCGCTCCGGTCTATTTGCCGCCCTGCTTTTCCGCGTTTGTCGGGGGCGACATTTCGGCGGGCGCCGCGGCGGCGGAGCTTGACAGAACGGAAGGCGGCGTTCTTTTCGCGGACATCGGAACAAACGGCGAAATGTGCCTGAAAACAGACGCTTTTCCGGGCGGCGGAGCTTGTTCGGACATGTCCTGCACTGACAAAAACGCAAGGTATGAGGTGTGTTCGGTTGCGGCGGGGCCGGCGTTTGAGGGCGCGGGCATTGAATGCGGAACGGCAGGAATTCCCGGCGCCGTAAACCGTGTCGCAATCGGGAAAGACGGAATTGAAATTTGTACGATAGGGAACTGCGCTCCGGTCGGAATCTGCGGCTCGGGGATTATCAGCGCGGCGGCGTGTCTTTTAAAAATGGGAATAGTTGACGAGAGCGGAAAGATGAGCGGGCGTTTTTATCTTGACAAAGAGCATGAAATTTATGTTTCACCCGCCGATATAAGACAGCTTCAGCTTGCAAAGGCGGCATTTGCCGCAGGAATCGAGCTGCTGTCGCGCCGTGCGCCGAACGGGACAAAGCTTATGCTTTCCGGAGGCTTCGGATCGTTTATCGACGCCGGATGCGCGGCCGAAATCGGTCTTATTCCCGCCGCAAAAAAAGACAAAACGCAGATTCTCGGAAACACGTCGCTCATCGGCGCTCAGCGGCTGATAACCGAGGACGGTTTTGCGGACAGAGTTGAAGAAATTGTCCGGAACGCGTCCGTGCTTGAGCTTGCGGGAGATCCGGAATTTTGCGAGAGCTATGTTGAGCATATGACTTTATGCGAATTTTAAAAAATAAACATTATTACTTGAAAAAGTTCAGATTTTATTATATACTGGCTGAAGAAACAATTTCCTAAAACGAAAGGGCAGAAGAACATGGAAAAATGGCTTGAAAAAATGATTGATCCGCCGGCGGAATACAGACCCCATCCGTTCTGGTCGTGGAACGACGATCTTGAGGAAGGCGAACTGCGCCGGCAGATACGCGAGATGAAAAAGACCGGTCACGGCGGCTTTTTTATGCATGCAAGAGACGGTCTTATCACTCCATACATGGGTGAAAAATGGTTTAAGCTTATAAACGCCTGCTCCGATGAAGCGGAAAAATGCGGAATCGAAGCATGGTGCTATGACGAAAAGGGCTGGCCGAGCGGAAGCGCGGGACACGAGGTGCCGAATCTCGGCGATTATTACAGAGTAAGGTGGCTGAAGCTGCTGCCGCTCGGCGAAGGCGAAAACACGCAGGGCGAGGTTATCGCGTATTACGGAGTTAAGGCTGACAACAGCTACCGTATACTGAGCCGCAGCCGCGGCGAAGCGGAGGAGGCGCTGGGCGAAGACGAAAAAATGATGTACGCGACGCAGTTTACCGGCGGCGACTACATCGACATACTGAATCCCGACGTTGTACGCAAGTTCATAGACGTAACCTACGAGCGCTATGCAAAAGAGTCGGAGGATGAATTTAAGCGCGGCACGCTTCACGGATTCTTTACGGACGAGCCGCAGTACTCGCTCTGCAAGACGCCGTATTCAACGATAACCGAAGCCGAATTCATGAAGGAGTATAATTACAGCATAGTGGACAACATTCCGGCGCTGTTTTTGGGACGCGACGGAATGGAGGCAGTGAGGTACGACTACTGGAAGCTGGTCAGCAGACTGTTCACGGAGTCCTTTGCAAAGCAGATATACGAATGGTGCGACGCGCACAACTGCAGTTTCACCGGCCACGCGATGATGGAAGACAACATGCTCTGTCAGATTCACTGCACGGGCGGCTGTATGCCGATGTACGAATATATGCACATACCCGGCATAGACTGGCTCGGACGCGGCGTGGGGCGCGACCGTGTGAAACCAGATCACGTTGAGTCGGTTACGCCGCTTCAGCTGGGTTCGGTTGCGGCGCAGCTCGGAAAGCATCACGTAATAAGCGAGATGTTCGCGCTTGCCGGATGGGACGTATCGTTCCGCGAACTCAGATTTATAGCAGAGTGGCAGTTCTTGGGCGGCGTAAACATGATTTGTCAGCATCTTGAAGGATATACGCTGCGAGGAATGCGCAAGGGCGACTACCCGCCCGGAATGTTCTATCAGTCTCCGTGGTGGAACGAGTACAAAAACTTCAACGACACGTTAAGCCGTCTCGGAATGCTGCTTGCAAACGGAGAGAGCGACCCCGGCATACTGCTTCTGCATCCGATGCATTCGGTATGGCTGAAATATACAAACGACAACCTGAACGCCGAACAGGAGTACGACGACACATTCAACCTTGCAAACTACACGCTCGACGAGCTGCATCTTGTATATCATCTCGGCGACGAGACGATCATGGCGCGCCACGGACGTGTTGAAAACGGCAGACTGATAATCGGAAAATGCTCGTATCATACCGTATTCATCCCGTCGATATTCGGACTTGACAGAAGCACCGTTGAATTGTTTAAGAAGTTTGAAGAAGAGGGCGGACGCATTATTTCTCTCGGCGAAAAGCCCGAATTTATCAGCGGAAGACGCTGCCCCGAGGAGCTTGCGGAGCTGACTTCAAAATGGATTGACCTTCCGCTCGAGGGCGAAGAACTTAAGCAGTACATAACGATTAACGGATTAAAGAAAGTTACGGTCAGCGGTCCCGACGGAGAGGATCCGAAAATCCACGTGACAGTACGTGATTATCCCGGTGAAAACCGCCGCGTTTATATGTTTTTGAACACGGATATCGAAAAGAAGCGCCGCGTCCGCATCGACCTTCCCGAAGCCGAGGCCGTTGAGTTTATGCCCGAGGACATGAGCTTCCGTTCGCATCCGGTTATCAGCCGCAAGAACGGAATTTCGCTTGACGTTTGGTTTTGTCCCATGGAATCGCACACGTTCATAGCCGGAGAAGGACTGCCCGAGGCAGAGCCGGTGCTGTCGTCCTGCGAATCCGCGCCTCTTAAGCTCCAAAACGAGTGGACAATAAGCGAAAAGAGCTCTCCCAACTCATATCTTATGGAATTCTGCCGCGTCGGCGACGGAAAAGAATGGGGCGAGCTTAAGCACACCTACCTTGCAAGCAAGGAATGCGAATCGGACAAATGGCGCCGCGTTGAGCCGCAGGTCAGATTTACGTTTGACATTGAGGACAAAGCGGATCTTGACGCCATGAAAGATATGCGGCTGGTTTCGGAATTCCGTCAGCCCGCGGACATATACGTAAACGGCAGAAAGGCTGAGCTGATTCCCGGAGAATGGTTTGTCGATCACACTTTCTCGGTATACGGAATCGGCGGTCTTGTAAAGCACGGCGAAAACGAGATTATCGTCAAAGGCTTCTGCAAAACGTCGGTTGAGGACGGCGTAACCGTATACAGACACGTAAACGAATTCGGATATATGTACCTGTTCGGAAACTTCGGAGTATTCCCGGACAAGCCGTATACGTATTCGGAAAATCATTCAATGGTAACGTACGGCAAGCTGAGCCTCGGAGACAAGGTCACCAAGCTTGAGGGCGGAAACATAACCGCGCAGGGCTGGCCGTTCTTTGCGGGAACCGTCGTTTTGGAGCAGGAAATTGAGATAAAAGATGCGTCGATCCGCCGTCACATTGATCTCGGAAGTCCCTATGCGGCGTGCGCGAGGGTAATTGTCAACGGAGAGCGCGGCAGGCTTATGGCGTGGGGCGACTTCACTGAAGATGTTACCGGCAGACTGCATGAAGGTAAAAACAAGATCGAAATTGAGCTTACGACCGGGAACCGCAACTTGCTCGGTCCGCATCACATGGAAAATCCCGAGCCTCAATGCGTAGGTCCGAGCGAATTTATCCCCTTTGAACCGAAAAAATGGCTTCCGCGCTTCAGCTTTGTAAAAGCCGGGCTCGGAGAATAAAAAAATAAAAAACGGAGGCACATTGCAATGACTGATTACAAGATCTACGAGCAGCATATAACAACGCTTAACGAAAAAATAAAAATGCCGGAGAACGCGCACCGTAAGGTGCTTGAGATATGCCGCGCAGTGTGCGGCTCCGAAGAGCTTTTTGCAAAATATAAAGACATAGAAGCCCGTTATTTTGCGGGAACGGGCGACACGCGGGACGAAGTTTTTGCGCTCGGAGAGGAAAACGGCTTCAACCGCTACGAATTCGCGCTTGCGCTGTGCGAGATGTACTCGCTGCATACGCTTGAGATATACCGCTGGCGCCAATATCCCATGGACGTATACTACGACTCGTTTCTTGATCTTGTGATCTGGTCGCGCGTGTGCGAGGGAACATACGGCGTATTCGGCATTGAGAATTACGGCTGGGTTTCCAGTCAGATACGCGCGAATATATTCAGACTGGGCCGACTCCAGTTCCACTTTATCCGAAGCAATTTTGATTACAGCCGCGCCGGCGTTCATGTCAGACCCAACCAGCTGGTAATAAACATTCACATTCCCGAGGGCGACGGAATTACGCGTGAAAAGCGGTATGATTCATACCGCAGGGCGTATGAATTTTTCGAGCAGACCGGAAACGCCGTTTTCGTATGCTCGTCATGGCTGCTCTACCCGGGACATGAGGAATTTCTGTATCCGGAATCGAACATACTTGATTTTATGCACGATTTTGAAATAATAAACTCAAGCGAATCGCCGAACGGACTCGGAGGAGACACATGGCGCGTATTCGGCTACGGAAAGTACGATTCTCCCGCGGATTATCCCGAACGCACCCGTCTGCAAAGAGCCTACAAACAGCGTCTTCTTGAAAAAAAGCCGACCGGAAGCGGCTATGGAGTATTTATTTTTGACGGAGAAAAGATACTCAAATAAGACGGCGGCGCCAAAACGGATGTGAGACGTAAAAACTGCGGAACAAAGCTGCGGAAGGATGCGCGTATAAATAAAGCTACGCGTGTTTTTTCGGAATTTCGCGGATATTGCCGGACTTTTAAAACGTCAAAAAAAGCACGCCGAATAAAGGCGTATCAGATGAAATGGAGACAATTCCGAAAATGAAAAAGCCTGCACTTTTCCTGCTTGCAGCGCTCTGCATTGTGCTTTCCGGCTGCGTAAAACGTCATAGCTACGGCGAATGGATTATAACAAAGCCGGCAGACTGCCAAAACGAGGGAGAGGAAGCCAGAGTCTGCGCCGACTGCGGCAAAACCGAGACGCGTACAATCCCGAAAACGGAGCACGAAGAACAGCTTGTCAGACTTTTTTGCGGCGGGGATGAGCTTGGCAGAACGGGAGAGTTTGTCTGCTTAAACTGCGGAGAAACGGAGGTGCGCGCCGTCGTACCGGACGATGTCGGTATTCCTGTCATTGAAATAACCGGTTCGCTTGAGGGCATTTCAAAGGAAAAAAACGTTGATGTGAAGTTCGTTTACAGCGACGGCAAAAGAAGCATAACGTCGGACGCGACGCTTAAGCTTCAGGGTACGTCGAGTATTGTTAACCCGAAAAAAAACTTCACGATAAAGTTCGTGAAGAAAGACGGAGAAAAGAACAAGATAGAATTTGACAGCCGGTGGGGCGCGCATTCAAAATACTGTCTGAAAGCCAACTACAACGACTTTTCACAGGCGCGGAACATTGTTTCTGCAAGACTCTATGGGCAGGTTGTGCGCGACAGAGGGGACGCGGAGCTTGAAGCCATGCCGAACTGCGGCGCTGTTGACGGATATCCCGTGCTTATTTACCATAACGGCGCGTATCTCGGACTGTATACGCTGAACATACCGAAGGACGAATGGATGTTTGGCATGGACGGACAAACGCGTCAGGCGATGCTTATGGCGGACACACGAACGGACTCGGTCAGACTGCTTGAGCCGATCGGAGAAAGCTACGCCGACAGCGGCTGGGAGGTTGAATACTGTTCAACCGAGGACGACGGATGGGTACGCGAATCGTTCAACCGGTTTATAGAATTTCTCGGAAAAGTCGGAGACGAAGAGCTTCGCCGGAGCCTTTCGGACTTTATTGACGTTGACCGTGCGATTGACTCGATGCTTCACACATTCGTAATTGCCGGCACGGACAATACCGAGAAGAACATTCTCTGGGTAACGCTTGACGGAGAAAAATGGTATCCGTCCGTATACGACATGGACTCGGCGTGGGGACTTTCCGACACAGGCGCAGAAATATACCCGCCGGACGTAACTCTGCCGGGTAAGGTTTATTCAAATCTGCTTTTTGAGCGTCTGCTTACCGCATACCGCGCGGAAGTTGAAGCGCGGTATGCGGAGCTTAGAGGAGACGTTTATTCGCTTGAGAACATAGAACGGACTTTTGAAGAGTTTTTCTCAATTATACCGGAAGTTGTGAGGGAAAGCGAGCGCGAGCGCTGGAAGGATATACCAAATAAAAACGCGCTGTATGATCAGATTTGCGTTTTTGCTTTTCAGCGGCTTCCGCTGCTCGACAGTATCTTTAACTACGGCCGGTGATTTTTCGGCTGTTTTACAAAAGCATAGGTAAACCGGGGTTCATACTTCAAGCTTGCTTAAAGTTTTTTTCAGGCTGGAGTTGAACCCCTTGGCTTTTGTATCAATAACGCGCTGCCATGAGTTCGTATTTGTCATGGTTTCGGTGAACGCGTCGAAAACGTTCCCCCAGCCGAAAAACGAACATATGTCAAAGGTTGTGTTGCTGTAAATAATATTAATCATGCGGATTGCGTCTTCGTCGCCCCGGCCGATTTTGTAATATATCGTGCGGTCGATGACCTCCGGAGTTACGAGCTGCTGCGCATAGTAGCCGAGAGCGTTCATAACGTCGCCGGTCATGTCGTAATATTTAACCGGAAGCGTGGTCGGAACCGACGTGTAGGTTGTGCCGGTTCTGCCGCACACGCTTATGTAGTCCTGCTGTGCTTCGTTTTGCTTGGGCATAGGGATTATGCCGTAGTCGGTTTCCATGTTGCGGAAGGTGTTTCCGATGATCAGCGCCCACGGATAGAAAAGGATTTTGTCCTGCGTGAATATTTGCGCTCCCATTTTGTTAAGACAGTTTTGAGGCTGAATTACGTAGTCGCGCACTTTGTTGAAAATATCGATATTGGACTCGTCGGCAGCAACAAGAGTTATGTCGCCCGCGTTGTCGCGCTTTGTGAGTCTGCCGCCGCACGCAAAGTAGAGATTGTGTATCCCGTCGCTGTGACCTATTCCGTAGCGGTCGTTTTCGTCGAATTTTCCGTCGTTGTTCAGGTCCTTGTTCGCATTTTGCGCCATTTCAAACATTTTGTCAAGCGTCCACTCGTTTTTATCCGCAAGCTCGTACGGATTTTCAAGATTCAGGTCGCTTATGAGCATTTTGTTAAAGAATATGGCTTCAACGGCAGTTATAAAGCCAAGATTGAAATGTCCCGTCATGGCGTAGGTCTGATTGTAAAACGTAAATTCTTCAATCGAGCGTTCGTTCCACCAGGACGCATCCATGTTGAGATTTTCGATATTTTTCAGATTTAAAAGAGCCTCCGGACTCTTCATTATCTCATAAAGCGCGTTTCCGGTGCAGCTTATCATGTTGGCGATATAGTCTCCCGCCATGATTGTTGACGCAATTTTGTTGTATGCGGACATCTCGGGCAGCTGCAGGAACTTTATTTTTACTTCGAGCTCGTTTTCAACCTTTGCGTTTCGCCGGAATATGCCGGTCTCGATCGGATCCGAGGATTCTGTTTCTTCAAACGATTCGCATATATGGCTGATGATGGACCAGGACGAGCTGTGTCCCCAGGTAGTAAAATCGGCTCCGTCGTATTTAACGCCGGGGCTTACGTACTCTGATGGCTTGGTTGTTTCGTCTGAGCTTATCGGCTTTTCCGAGCTGTTTTCGTCCGTACCGGCGTTTTTTTCGGCGCAGGATGCAAAAACCGGAGTAAGGATGATAATAAGCAGCAGAAGCAGTGAAATCGTTTTTTTCATCATGAATACCTTTCTGAAAATTGTGTAAATTTTTTTCTTTAACCGGGGGTTCATAGAGAAAAATGCGCGAAGTCGCTTTGCTGATTTTATTTCAATAATCCATTCTATATAATAATCTTAACATAACTGGCGTTATAAGTCAACCTCATAATTATGCAAAAACAACAATAATAAAATATTATTAACTTGACACGGCAAATCCCTTATGATATAATTAGCGAAACGGAGCAAAGCGCCGTCACAAATTTTACGTGACTGCGTTCATCCGTTAAAAAATACATAACAGGAGTTGAAAAATTTGGAAGACGGCAGTATTCCCCGATGTGAACGCGGCAGAAAGAAGGTGTCCGCATGGTAGAAAGAGATATAATTACCATAGCGGCAATGGTCATACTGATCCTTTTCAGCGCGTTTTTTTCGGCGACTGAAACAGCGTTTACATCCGCGAGCCGGTCAAAGCTGACGCTTTTGGCGGACAAAAAAGACAAGAGCGCGATTCTGGTGCTCAAACTTCTTGACAACTACGACAGCCTTATATCGACGATACTGATAGGAAACAACATTGTCAATATTCTGTCGGCGTCGATATGCACTTTGTTTTTCGTAAAGCACCTGGGCGATCATGGTACCGTAGTGTCAACGGCGGTTATGACCGTCGCAGTGCTGATTTTCGGTGAGATTTCGCCGAAAAACATGGCGAAACGAAAGCCGGAGAGGTTTGCAATTATTTCGGCGCCGGTGATACGCGCGCTGATATGGCTGCTGTATCCGCTGAATTATGTGTTTTCGCTGTGGAACAAGCTGCTTATCAAGCTTTTCGGGAGCGAGGACGATCGCCGCATAACCGACGAAGAGCTGCTCACGATAGTTGAGGAGGCGTGCGAGGACGGTACGTTCGGAAAGCAGCAGAGCGACCTTATCTGTTCGGCGATTGAATTTGAGGATCAGAAGGCGGCGAACATACTCACGCCGCGCGTCGACGTCACGAGCGTTCCGCTTGACATACCGCTCGGGGAGCTTAACGACACATTCCGTGAGAGCGGATTTTCAAGACTTCCCGTATACGGTGAAAACATCGACGACGTTGTCGGCATCATTCATCAGAAGGACGTTTGCTATATGAACGCACAGGACTTTGATCTCAGCTGTCTGATGAAAAAGCCGCTGTTTACGACTCCGAACGCGAGGGCGGCGGATCTTTTGCGAATTCTGCAGAAGGAAAAATCGCACATGGCGATCGTGAACGACGAATACGGCGGTATGATCGGCATTATAACTCTCGAGGACATAATCGAGGAGATTGTCGGCGACATCTGGGACGAATACGACGAGGTTGTAAGCGATATTGTCAAGCTTGGCGACGACAAATACCGTGTGTCCGGTTCGGCGTCGATTGAAAAGATTGCGGAGCTGTTCGACGACGAAGTTGACGATGAATCCGTTACAACCTTCAACGGCTGGATAATCGGAAAATTCGGAAGGATTCCGGAAGCCGGTGAAAAGATCTCGGTCGGAGAATATGAGGTAGAGATTATCGAGGCGACCGAAAAGATGGTCAAGAGCGCGATAATTGAGCGCGTCGCCGCAGAAGAAAAGACCGGGGAAGAGAAGGCCGCGGCGAAGCTTTAAATTTAAAAATAATAACGCAGGAAAAGCTACGGAGGTTTTTCCTGCGTCTTTTTGTTAGTGAAAACGGCGGCCTTTGAGGATGCGGAGAGGATAAGGTGGGTTAATTATTCCTTAAAAAAGTTTTTGCAGCCTTCTTTTGAGGCGATATTGCATATGTTCCGGAAAATCTGCCGGAGGATGAAAGCAAAACGCCCGAAGAAACGACGGATTCTCCGGGCATTTTGTTTGCACATATGGATTACTGCTTCCTATAACCGCACTTCGGGCATACTCCGTTTTCGTTCAGCGCGATACCGCACAGAGGGCAGCGGTCTTTCGAGCCTTCGGGCTTGTATTCCTGTGACGCAGCGTTCACGCCGCTGGTGAATGTCAGCTTAGCGATATTCAGCTTGTCCTTCAGAAGATCATAGACGATCTTGATCATGCCTTCAACAGTCATGGTTTCCTTTGTTACGACCAGACGGCAGTCGGGATAAGCGGTTGCCAGCTCGGTTTTGAACGCGGGTCCCTTCATTTTGTTAGAGGGGGCGCCGTCCCTGATGCCCTGCTCTTCATAGACTTTCAGTATTGCCGGCAGAAGCGGATCATCTTCGCGCAGAATCAGAGCATGGTCAAAATTCTTCAGAACCTCCCATGCCGTTTTCTGAATCTCGTTGCACGGGAAAACCATATTCACGCCCGGTTCGACAGTGTCTTCGACTTCAATGGTCAGAACGCCGGTATGTCCGTGCAGATACTGTGCCTCCCCTTTAAAACCATAAAAACGATGTGCGTACTGCAGGTCTAAAGTTGTAATGCTTCGCATGATAATCCTCCGTTAAATTAATTTATGAAAACGCTCGTTTAAGCGCATTTTCCTGATTTGGTTTATTCTTTGCCGGGACCCTTTTTTCCTTTGCATTCGGGACAAACGCCGTGAAAAATTATGTCATAACCGGAAAAGTCAAATCCATGGGCGTCTCTTATACCGCTTT
>JAQXSY010000114.1 GCA_029219205.1 Bacillota bacterium
TCATTGACACTCCCGGCGACGTCGGAAATCCGTTCAAACTTGCGGCTGCGGCGTCAAATCAGGCGATTGTCGTTTCGACATATCAGCCGGCTTCTGTCAGGGCGGCCGAAAGAACCGGAATGCTTCTTGAAGAGCTTGGCATAACCGAGAGAAGGCTAATAATAAATTGTTTTGACCCGGACGGCATTGAATTTGAAAATCAGCCGAATATGCTTGATATAATTGACAAAACCTGTATACAGCTTATCGGAATAATTCCGTATGACGCAAGGCTTGCGGCGAGTCAGTCTAGAGGCGAGGATGTTTTTACGCTGAATTTCTCAAATTCGGCTGAGGCGTTTTCAAATATTGCCGACCGTATCGTCGGACGAAACATACCTCTGTTTACCGGATTTAGAAAAATTAACCGTAAGTCTTTACTGAAGAAAATTCAAAGAGTGTAAAAATAGATATCCTTGAAAGGATGGATAATAAATGGAAATAGCAATAATTGCCGACGACAGAAAAAAAGAATTGATGACACAGTTCTGCATAGCGTACTGCGGTATCCTTAACAAGCACAACCTATGCGCAACCGGAATAACTGGTAAATATATTTCCGAGGCGACGGGTTTGTCAATCGAAAGACTTCTGTCAGGCGCTCACGGCGGGGCGCAGCAGATTGCTTCAAGGATATCGTACGACGAGATTGATCTGCTTTTGTTTTTCAGAGACTCCAATCTTAGTGACATTGACGATAATGAAGATTCCGACAACACCCTTCTTCGTATGTGCGATCTTCACAACGTTCCTGTTGCGACAAATATAGCAACGGCAGAAATTTTAGTCCGCGCTCTGGATCGCGGAGATCTCGACTGGAGAGAAATTGTCAATCCGCGTTCCGATTACAATCTAAGAAAAAAAGCGCGTTTCGGATACGGCAGAAGATAAAAAGTCTATATATTAATCGCGGGATCGGAGACCGGTACCGCGATTTTTCTTGATTTTTTACGGATTTTTTTGTATAATATTGTTGAATAAGGCAAAGACAAAAACCGTAGAGTATGCGGAGGATTTTTATGGGTATCGTTGTTGTCGGATCTGTGTTTGTAGATATAAAGGGATATCCGAACAAAAATTATAATCCCAGCGGACGCAACGCGGGATTTATCAAACAGGTTCACGGCGGAGTGAGCAGAAATATTGCCGAAGATATTGCAAAGGTCGAGCTTCATCCGATTTTTGTCGGTCTTGCCGATGATTCGGGTACGGGAGCTGACGTTGTTGCAAATCTCGAACGCAGCGGGGTGGACACAAGATTTATGCGCCGTACGCCGGACGGTATGGGAACGTGGATGGCGATTTTCGATGGCAGCGGAGACGTTTGCGCTCAGATATCAAAACGTCCGGATCTAAGTTATATAAGTAATATCATTGAAGAGCACGGTGACGAAATATTCAGCGGCTGCGACAGTATAGCGTTTGAGATGGATCTTGAAAAAGAGGTTATAAGCAGTATTTACAAATACGCCGAAATATACGGAAAGAAAACATTTGCGGCGGTGTCCAACATGACTGTTGCAATGGAGCGCCGTGATCTGCTGCAATACGCCGATTGCTTTGTATGTAATCAGGAAGAAGCGGGAATATTTTTTGCAGACGATTATTCGGAGCTTGAGCCCGAGCAAATGCTTAAGATTCTGACGGAAAATATTGAGGAGGCAAAGCTCCCGAGAATGGTAATAACAATGGGAGAAAAAGGATCCGTTTATGCCGAGGCAGGCGGTGAAAGCGGAATATGTCCGGCGCTCAAAGTTGACGTTACGGATACGACGGGCGCGGGTGACGCATTTTTTGCCGGCGTCACGATTGGTTTGACATACGGGAAAACCCTTCGGGAGTCATGTCGGATCGGAACCAGACTTGCGTCCGCCGTTATCGGAACATCAGAAAATGTATGTCCGCGTTTTTTGCCGGGTGAATTCGGCATCAATATAAAAGAGGGTGTTTTAATTTGAATCAGCAGCTTTTTGAATATATCGAAAAATCCCCGACTGCGTATCAGGCGGTTTCACATACAGTTCAAATCCTGAAAAACAAAGGCTACAAGCCCCTTTGCGAAAGCGAAGACTGGAAAATTGAGGCAGGAAAGGGATATTACATTACCCGAAACGGTTCATCGGTTATCGCGTTCCGCGTGCCGTATGGCGGTTTGAGCGGTTTTATGATTGCGGCGGCGCATTGCGACAGTCCGTGCTTTAAAATTAAAGAAAACGCAGAGATTGTTACCGGCGCTTACGTGCAGCTGAGCGTGGAAAAATACGGCGGGATGCTCTGTTCAAGTTGGCTTGACCGTCCTCTTTCCATTGCCGGAAGAATACTGGCAAAGACAGAGACAGGGGTTGAATCGATGCTTGTCGATACGCGCAAGCCGGTTGCTGTAATTCCGAACGTCGCGATTCATATGAACCGTAACGCAAACGACGGTATGAGCTACAATGCGGCGGTTGATATGCTTCCGCTCTATGGTTCAGCCGGTCGCAAAGGCAGCTTTAAAAGTATAATTGCGGATATTTCCGGAGTTAATGAGGCGGATATAATATCATCGGATCTGTTTTTATATAATCCTGAGCCCGGCGTTGAATGGGGAGATTTTATATCTGCGCCGCGGCTTGATGATCTTCAGTGCGCGTATGCCGCGCTAACCGCCTTTATACAGTCAGGTACAGCGGGCAGCGCGCCCGTATTCTGTCTTTTTGACAACGAAGAAGTCGGAAGTCAAACAAAGCAGGGCGCTGCGTCGACATTTCTTTTCGATGTGCTGCTGAGACTGAGTCTGAAATGCGGACTTGATGACGGAGGATACAGAGCAGCGATTGCAAACAGTTTCCTCGTATCCTGTGACAACGCTCATGCACAGCATCCGAACCATCCGGAATATGCAGATAAAAACCATACGGTTTACATGAACAAGGGCATTGTAATTAAATATAATGCGAACCAAAGATATACCTCTGACGCCTTGTCGGCTGCATTGTTCCGCACAATGACCGAAGAGGCCGGCGTGCCTTTTCAGGATTATGCAAACCGCGCCGATATGCCGGGCGGTTCGACTCTCGGAAACATTGCGAATACGCAGGTGTCGCTCAATTCTGTCGATATCGGTCTTGCCCAGCTCGCCATGCATTCGTCATTTGAGACCGCGGGTGCTTCAGATACGGAATATATGATAAAGGCGCTTACTGTATTTTTTGCAAAAAAGCTGAAAATGGAAAGCGACGGAGTATATACAATTATATAAAAAATCACCGGACTTATTCGCTGCCGTTTTCACGGCGGAGACTCGGTCCGGTGTTTTGTAATTTCAGTTTGGTATTATTTTGCGGCAGCGTCTCTGAAGGCTTCAAAGGCTGCAACGGCGGCGGAATTGTCGCTTGATACGCAGTAGACGACATATTTGCCTATCTGTTCGAGGAGTATATCGTCAAGAAGCGGTCTGTACTGAGCGTTGTATGTATCGTAGGTTTTTTTCTGCGCGGAAAGTCTGTCGTTGAACACCTGAAGTCCTGCTTTGGCGGCGTCTGCAGACGAATACTCGGCAACTATAACTTCCTCGGGAGTTGCGCCTCCGGAAGCATAGATAACTGTTTTTTCCGTGTCGGCAAATCCGTAGAGGGTTTTTACAAGCTCTTCGTCAACCGGTGCAAGTTCATCTACGTATGTTGATTTATTGGCAAGTTCAGAAGCTAAAGCGCTCACGTCAAGAACGATGTCGGAATTGTCTTTTTTTGCGTTTCCGCAGGATGTAAAAAGAGCGGCAAGAACTATAATCGTCGTTGTTAAAGCAATTATTCGTTTCATTTTGTGCGTTCTCCTTGTTTTATATGGTTTTTTCTTCAGTTACGATCTGTAATGGCTTGTTATCAAAAGAAGTATTGAGTTCAGAGGTTAAATCAGGTTCGGGGGTAGTGTTGAGCTCCGGTGTAGTGTCGGGTTCCGGTGTAGTGTCGGGTTCCGGTGTAGTGTCGGGTTCCGGTGTAGTATCGGGTTCCGGTGTAGTATCGGGCTCCGGTGTAGTATCGGGCTCCGGTGTAGTGTCGGGTTCCGGTGTGGTGTCGGGCTCCGGTGTAGTGTCGGGCTCCGGTGTAGTGTCGGGTTCCGGTGTAGTATCGGGCTCCGGTGTAGTATCGGGCTCCGGGGAGGTGTCGGGCTCAGGAGGCGTTTCAGGTTGAGAGTTAATAACCGTTCCGTCGTTTATCGGAACTGTATGAGTTCTGAAATAGTCCGACATCATAATCGAGTATTTACCTGGTCCAAGATGAATCCCGTCCGAACTAATTCCGTCGATAAGCGCGCCTTTTTCGTTGACAAAAATTGAATATGTATTCAGAAAATAAAGATTTTCACTTATTGCCATTTCATGAATACGCTTGTTAAATCTAACGACAGCGTCGTTATTAACGCCGAATCTATTGGCTTGTGAAACATTTTCCGAAACCGGGAAAATTGACTGGACATATATAATTGCGTCCGGCAGTGCTTCGCGTATTTGCTTTATCAGATGCTTATAGCAGGAGATAAATACGTTTTCGTTATATCCCAGCTCGTTAATCCCGAAGCAGACATATATTTTTGTGAATTTGGGATAAGCTTTGAGCGCTTCCAGTATTGTCAGTGGCTCGTCGTAATCGTCGAAATTAAGAAATTTTT
Source organism: Bacillota bacterium (assembly GCA_029219205.1). Taxonomy (GTDB): domain Bacteria; phylum Bacillota; class Clostridia; order Oscillospirales; family CAG-272; genus SUG1495. Next base: position 4,690 of record JAQXSY010000114.1, read on the forward strand.
CTGTAAAAACCGTTTGAATGTTAAGGGAAACCTTTGCGTAATATGTGCTTTTCAGTTTACCATACATACCCATTCCGACGGTTCTGGAATCTCCGATAAAAACCGCGTCGTAGAAGTAACTGTCCGGTACGGGGGGGCTTTCGGGAACTGCTTTGGAGAAATCAAAGCCGGGAATTGGATTCAGAGGATCAACGGAGGTTTCGTCAGGGGCGGTTGTTTCTTCGTCGGGAGGCGTTGTTTCCGGATCATCGGTAGTATCTGTGATTTCCGGCTCGGGCGGGGGATTTGCGGTGTCCTGCGGACTGACTGTAATGCATTGCCTGACCGTTGTCGGCGTGCTAAGTTCGCTGTGTGCCTGAATTTCGTGCGAATTTTCGATGATTGCCGACAATGTCAGCGCCGTAACAACGGTTACCAACAGAATCAAAGTCAATAATATAGGTAAAATGAGATTAATCCTCAGAAACTTTTTTTCATTCATAACCATCACAAATCATTCCCGGAAACTTTATGCTATGTAATACTGTGTAAAAAAATATTCCAACGCAAGAAATATTATATCATAATAGAGACAAAAAATCAATTTTATTTGTTATAAAATCATTAATTTTTTGTGATTTTTAAGAATACCGAATAAATTTTCGATTACTCGTAATCAAGCAGAATATTTCCCATACTGCTGCAATCTTCCTGATAGGAAACATTGTTGAGAAAAACAAGCTCGGATTTTCCTTTATGATACCGTATTCTGCTGAGCGCGGCGTTCTCGGTACAGAAATAAACACCTGATTTCCAGGCGTCTGGAATGCCGAGCAGCACAGGAAGCAGATACTTTCCGTTGAAGAGGCCATGAGTTACTAACAATACATTATCGTTTCCTGAAAATCTTCCGGTTATATATGATTTTACGGCTTTTGCGCGTTCAATCAGCAGCTCATCGCTTTTTTCCGGGTCGTCTCCGGGCAAAGGCTCGAAACAGTCGTGGCAGCCTTTCATAAGTTTAATGTTCGGATATTTGGTTTTGAGCAGATCAAGAGGAATATATTCGTCGTTTTCTCCTCCGACCTCGATCAAACCGTTCCAAAGCTCAATAACCGGCGGGTTTTTTTGAGTCTGAACGGCGCAGTATGCGGTTTCAACCGTCCGCTGAAACGGACTGCACAGCACTGAATCGATTCTGACGCTTGAAAGGTAGGCGCCAAGCCGTTCAGCCTGCATTCGTCCTCTTACGGAAAGAGACGGGTCGCTTGCTTCGTATCCTTCAAGGACGATTCGTCCGCTTTTGTCCTCGTACGGAGGGTTAAAAAAAACATGGCCATGTCTTGCAATGAATATGTTCATGAGATCACCTGTTTAATGATTGTATTTTTTCTATATATTTTATCAGACGTTATTAATTATTGCAACAATTATTTTATTTTATTTTCCGGGGATTGATTAGAAACGCTTTTAGGCGTAAAATAAAAAAAGAAATTTTTGAAAGCGGGAGGGATTTATTTATGAATATTTTGCAGACGGGCGAAGAGCTGGCGTTCGGGATAATCAAAAAGCGTCATCCTGATTCACATAAAGGTATGTATGGCACGGTTACAGCCGTATGCGGCTCGGGACGTTACCGCGGAGCTGCGGCGCTTGCAGTCAGAGGAGCGCTTTGCGCAGGCGCCGGAATCGTAAGACTTGCCTCAACGGAAAAGGTTGTTTCGGCAGTTGCGTCGAAGATCGACGAATGTATTTTTTGCCCTCTGACAGAGTCGGATGACGGAGCTGTCTCTGAAACAAATACATCGGAAATCATCGCTCTTTCCGCAAAATCATCGGCAATGCTGATAGGCTGCGGACTTTCCGTTTGCGGAGACACGCGTTCTCTTGTGCGCTCGGTCGTAAAATCTGTCGATTGTGCTCTCGTTCTTGATGCCGATGCGCTGAATATTATGTCGGAAGAGCCGTCTCTTTTAAAAAGCCTGAAACGGACGCCGGTGATCACGCCGCACGGCGGAGAGATGTCCCGTTTGTGCGGCGTGCCGGCTGAAAACATTAAAACCGACAGACACAAAACTGCGCTTGAGTTTTCAAAGGAATATAGGTGCGTAACCGTACTTAAGGACAGCATAACCGTCATTGCGTCTCCGGACGGGAGAATTGCGGAAAACACGGTGCGCAATCCCGGCCTTTCAAAAGGAGGAAGCGGCGACGTTCTTGCCGGAATTACTCTGGCGCTGCTCGGACAGGGATACGATCCGTTTGACGCGGCGGTGTGCGCCGTAACGCTGCATTCACTTGCGGCTGCAGACTGTGCGGCGGCGTTCTCATATGCCGGTATGCAGCCGTCCGACATACCCATGGCAATGCGCGGAGTTTTTCTGCGAAACGGATATTGATCGGCTTGTTTTCCGATTATTCAGATAACGGCAAATAATCAGTTAGAAGCAGTTATTCTGACGATGTTTTTCAGTATCTCGACGGATTTTTCCATGCCCTCTTTTGTTATGTGCTCAAACGGGCCGTGGAAAGCGTAGCCGCCGGTTCCGAGATTCGGGCAGGGAAGACCCATAAACGAAAGCCGCGCGCCGTCCGTGCCTCCGCGTATCGGTTCAACCACCGGTTCGACTCCTGCCTTGCGGATAGCGGAAAACGCCGCTTCGACTATGTGGAAACAGGGCGTGATTTTTTCCTTCATATTGCGGTATTGTTCGGTTACGGACAGCTCAACGGTGTTTTCTCCGTATTTTTCATTAAGCGTTTTTGCAATGTGACGCAGAAGCGTAAGACGTGATTCAAATAAGCCTTGATCGTGGTCTCGTACGATATACGTTGATTCTGCATGTTCTGCGTCGCCTTCGATCCGGCACAGATGATAAAAGCCCTCGTAGCCTTCGGTGAGCCGCGGAATATCTGCGGAAGGAAGCATTGAATTTATTTCTGATGCGACGAGCGCTGCGTTGACCATAATATTTTTCGCTGAACCCGGGTGGACGTTTACTCCGTTTATTTTAAAAACTGCCTGAGCGGCGTTAAAGTTTTCATAAACAATTTCGCCTTCCTCGCCTCCGTCGACCGTATAAGCAAAGTCGCAGCCGAATCTCTTCAAATCGAAGCCGCAAGTGCCGTTTCCGATTTCTTCGTCCGGAGTAAAGCAAACCGCGATTCTTCCGTGTGGTTCGCAGGATTCTGTTATATCCGAAACAAGGGTCATAATCTCGGCTATTCCGGCTTTGTCGTCCGCTCCGAGCAGCGTTGTTCCGTCTGCCGTTATCAGCGTCCTACCGCGTAGTTTTTTTAGGTGGGGAAAGTCGCGGACGGTAAGCGTTTTTCCGTTGAGCGTTACGTCGTTTCCGTCGTAGTTCTCTGTGACGATTGGAACAACGTCTTTTCCGGAAAAATCCGGCGAAGTGTCCATATGGGCAATAAATCCGACTTTGGGCGCGGCTTCATATCCTTTTGTCGCGGGAATAAAACCGTATACGTAGCAGTTTTCATCGCATACAACGTCGTGCGCGCCCAATTCCTTAAGTTCCGATTCAAGCAGCTTTCCAAGGTTAAATTCTTTTTCCGAAGAAGGAAGAGACGCTTCGTATGCAGGCGAGCTTTGCGTGTCGATTTTTACATATTTTAAAAACCTGTCGAGAACAGTCATGTTTCATACTCCTTTTATAACCGTCAATGACTATTTGTTTACGATTTTACCATATTTGAGCAGTGTTTTCAATGAAAAAGGCAAAAATTATTGCAAAGAACCTGCATATATGTTATAATTAATTAAACTACGGACGGAAAAGGCAACGAGAAGTTATTTGTAAATTACGTGAAATAACATACAAATAATATACATATTTTAAATAAACTTCACGGGTTTGATCCGGCGCAGAAAACATGCGGGAGCACGTCAGATGAACATAAAAGATCCGACTGTAATAATGAAATGCAGCGCTTATGACGCTGCGGACATATATGAAAAACTGAAGTTCGGTTTGGAAAAGCTTGGCGTTTGCGGAAAGCCGTTTAGCGGAAAAAAGATTGCGATTAAGCCAAATCTGCTGCTCGGATATACGCCGGACAAAGCGGCTACGACTAATCCGGCGGTTGTTGAAGCGGTCGTAACGCTTGCAAGAAGTCTCGGGGGAGAAGATATCGTTATTGCGGAAAGTCCGGGAGGACCGTATAACGAAACTACGCTTCGCAGTATATATCGTGAAACCGGAATGACTAAAGTATCCGAAAAAACCGGAGTACCGCTGAATTTCAGTACGGAGTCAAAGGAGATCGGCTATCCCGACGGCGTCGTGTCAAAGGTTTTTACGATTATTGAACCGCTCAATTCCGCCGACGTCATTTTGAACGTCTGCAAGCTTAAAACTCATAATCTTTCAAAAATGACTTGCGCCGTAAAGAATCTTTTCGGATCGGTCCCGGGCATCACAAAATTTGAAATGCACGCAAGATATAAGGATCAGCGTGATTTTCTTTCGATGCTGGTCGATCTGTGCACAATGATTTGCCAAAACCACCGCGTTATTCACATATGCGACGCGATTACCGGCATGGAGGGAAACGGCCCGTCAGGCGGAACACCAAGGAATATAGGAGCGCTGCTCATAAGTGAGAATCCGTTTTGTCTGGATACTGCGGCAGCTGAAATAATCGGTCTTTCAGGTGAAGTCGAAATGCTTGACGAGGCAGTAAAGCGAGGTTTATGTCCGAAGTCTGTGCACGAGCTGTCGCTGATTGGCGAGCCGTTGGAAAATGTTGCGGTTAAGGACTTTGTCAAGCCGGACAATTCCGGAAAGAAGAAGTTTAATCTGATACCCGGATTTTTGCGTCCCAGACCTGAAATCGACAAAAAGAAATGCGTCGGATGCGGCACCTGCGTCAGGAGCTGCCCGGCGAAGACAATTTCTATGTCCGATAAAAAAGCGAGGATAAATCCGAAACACTGCTTAAAATGCTACTGCTGTCAGGAATTATGCACCTTCAAGGCCGTCAGGATAAAAAAGAGTTTTATATACAGATTGATAAAATAACGGAGTAATGAAATGACCGAAAGGGCATATGCAAAAATAAATCTTTGGCTTGAGATAATCGGGAAACTCAGCAACGGATACCATTCCATACAGAGCGTTATGCAGACGGTTTCGCTTTACGACGACGTTGAGGCAGAGCTTTCAGACGAGTACGGAGTTCGTTTGATCTGTCCCGGAAGCGAACTTCCCTGTGACTCCGGAAATATTGCCTACCGGTCGGCGGAGCTGTTTCTTAAAAATTACGGAATAAAGAAAGGCGTTGACATTACAATTAAAAAGCATATTCCTTTGGAGGCAGGGCTTGCCGGAGGAAGCGCAGACGCGGCGGCAGTTCTCAGACTGATGAACAGACTTACAAAAATCGGCGCCGGTTACGATGAGCTATGCAGACTCGGTGCTTCGCTCGGCGCTGACGTTCCTTTTTGCATCAGGGGCGGAACAGCTCTTGCTGGAGGAATAGGGGAACGGCTGACAAGGCTTGAGCCTGTTAGCGAAAACATCTTTTTAACAATTTGTAAGAGCCCCGGCGGAATGTCAACGGCTTTGGCATATGCGTCGGTTGATAAAACGGCGTATTCTGTACGCAGTATCGACGGTATGCTTGAGGCGATTTCTTCCGGAAATCCTGAGAAAATTGCCGTCAAACTGTTCAATCGGTTTGAAGACGTTGTTCCGATTGAACCGGAAATTAAAACCGAAATGATGT
>JAQXSY010000115.1 GCA_029219205.1 Bacillota bacterium
CCTGCCGCCGTTTAACTGTTATATTAACTTGAAAACCGCCTGATGTTACGGAGCAAACTCGTTTATAACTTTTGGGGCAAAGTGAATTATAATTTTAAGATTTTCAAAATGACAATAAAATTTTCATTTTATCGTCAAAAAAGGCTTGGTTACTATATTTCGGGCAATAAAAAAGACCTCAAAGGATTACTTTCCTTCAAGGTCATTTTTATATTTCAGTTTGCCTTATTTTTTATAATTAGCTTTTCCCGAAACATAGAATAACCTTTTATTTATATTATAGCAGGTTTCTTTATAAACATCAACTCTAAAATTTAAGTTTATAAAGTAAAACTTTTATCATTACAATTACAGTTGCCCATTCCATGCTCATAGCTATTTATCATGTTTTGCAAGGTCATCCGTACAAAGATTTAGGCTCCGGTTACTACAATAAGTTCAATACAGAAAAGAAAATCAATTCCTATCTTAATAAACTTAAAAATCTCGGTTAGGAGCCGCCTTCCCCTGTGGATTCTTGTTGAGTATATTTTAATCTCAATAACTCATCTCGGAATCTCTGATATGAGGTGCATATTTGCGACTTTTTTCAGTAGTTTTCACGATGAAATTTTATACACCTATAGGTTTGACGCTTACATTTTGAATATCTATATGCTAAAGGGGCTGTCGCGTTAAGACAGTCAAAAAAAATACAACCGGGCGGCCCGAAAAGGGTTGCCCGGTTGCTTTGCTTACTGTATAATTAAATTGTCAAATATAACCCAGAAAGCAGGTTAATTATACAATGTACGGAACAAGAAATCAAGTAGTTTTACCTTTAAATTTAGAAACAAGGATTGAAATTGACGATCCGGTATTTAAACTGGCGGAAATATGCGACTCGTTAGACTATACGGAGCTGTACAAAGCATACATCCGCACCTACCGGAAATATGATCCTGCCATGCTTTTTATGCTGCTTGTATTTGCATATATGAACGGGATTTATTCAAGCCGGGAGATAGAAAAAGCCTGCCGAAATGACATCCGCTTTCTGTGGATCTTGCAGAATTCACCTGCTCCCGACCATGCAACAATCGCACATTTTCAAAACGAAAGACTATCAGGCGTTATGGAAAAACTGTTTTACCAATTAGTAGTAAAGCTATCTGAGCTCGGTGAAGTAGAATTCAGAAACGTATTTGTGGACGGTACCAAGATAGAGGCAAATGCCAACCGATATACCTTTGTATGGGCAAAGGCGGTACAGAAGAATATGAACCGTCTGTATGACCGTATAGATCAGGAATTGCCGACTATCGCTTTAAAGTACGGACTTTCCGAAAGCACCGAATTAGAGCAGGCAATTCAATACCTTGAAAATTTTGCCCGTATGTTTGGGATAGAATTTGTTCACGGCAGCGGCAAGAGAAAGACCGAATTACAACGGGACTGTGAACGGCTTACGGATTATCTGGAAAGATTAGAAAAGTACCGCGAAGCTTTAGGTATATGCGGCAAGCGGAAAAGCTATTCCAAAACCGACACAGACGCAACCTTTATGCGTATGAAAGAGGATCATATGCGAAATGGGCAGTTGAAGCCGGGATACAATGTTCAGATTGCGGTGGAAAGCGAGTACATTGTGGGCATAGGATTGTTTGAGAACCCAACCGATACACTTACGCTTATTCCGTTTCTTGAAAGAATACAGCAGGGTAGCAAACGGAAATACGAAAACATCATAGCCGACTCGGGCTATGCAAGTGAAGAAAATTATACATATCTTGAACAGCAGGGACAAAGAGCATATATTAAACCGGCTGATTACGAGGTCAGAAAGAAAAAGAAATTCAAAAACGATATATACAGAGTAGAGAATATGCATTATGATGAACAGAACGATCGCTATATCTGCCCAAACGGAAAGGTTTTAAACTATGCTTATGACAGTCATTCCAAAACCGCAAGCGGATATACCGTAACACAAAAGAATTATATATGCGAGAGCTGTTCCGGCTGCCCTCATCGGGATAAATGCTTTAAGGGACAGTATGAAAACAGAAAGATCAGAATCTCTCAGACCATGGCAAAGCAAAAAGAAAAAGCCGAACAGCTCATAACCTCCGATGACGGTATTTTACTGCGGATGAACCGTTCCATACAGGTTGAGGGAGCCTTTGGCGTAATGAAAGAAGACTACGCCTTCCGCAGGTTTTTGACCAGAGGAAAAAGCAAAACGGAGACACAGTTTTTGCTGCTCAGCTTTGCCTTTAACATTCAAAAGCTTTGCAACCGACTGAATTCCGGGCGTTTTCATATGCCTTTATTTGAAAAAATGATTGCTTAAACCGAGAAACAAGTAAATATCTCTATGAAAAAAGAGGGCATTTTTTATACCCTCAGTGTGTTGTTGCGGAAAAAGCTAAAAGTTTTCCACATTTTTAACAGTCTCCAAATGTTCAGGGCTGCCGCTCGTGATTTTTCTCACTTGCGACAGCCCCTTTACTTTTTCACTCTTCACTTTTCACTTTTCACTCTTCACTAAACTTGCCTTTGGGGCTTTGGAAGTAATAGGTAATAGTGAATAGTGAAGAATTTGAGTTTCCCCATTTTTTAAGCAAAAGGCTGGGTTCCAAATAATGAGAGCTGAAGCTGAGGGGGCTTTGGTGGGTTAAATAGCATATGATTTATGCCTTGCTTGTATTTTGCAAGCAAAGCAAATACTCAATTTTCCAACGCATAAGATATACCTTTACTACGGCTACGCTCAGGCGCTTATCATCGCTTTTTAAATTTGTTATTAAC
>JAQXSY010000116.1 GCA_029219205.1 Bacillota bacterium
ATAGTCATAACCGTAAGCAGCGTTGACATCCCGACGTTATGAGCTGCAAGACCGGGATTTATTTCATAACTTTCGGCAAACATTGCGATTATCGCAGCAGTCGGAAGAGACGCCATTGTTGCTCCGAAAATGACATATTCGGTTCCGAAGCCGAGAAGCTTCAGAATAAGCGAAGAGACAATCGGAATAACTATCATTTTGACTGCGCTGCAATAATACACAACCGGGCGTGTGAACAGTTTCTTAATCGGAATGTTTGCAAGCAGCGCGCCGGCGACCGCAAGCGTAGCAGGCGTACATATACCGGTCATGCCGCGTACCGCATTTAAGACAAAGTCCGGAAGCTGAACACGGAGGAGATATAGAACAATTCCGATCATGCACGGAACGGTTCCGCTGTTAAGAATCATTTTAAGCGGCTTCATTTTAACCGTGGATTTTGCCCGGCTGAGAACAAAAAGCCCGTAGGTCCAGCAGACAATATTAAATGAAATTACGTAAAACGCGCCCCAAAAAAGTCCGCGGCTTCCGAAAAGCGCTTCAACCAGCGGAAATCCAAAAAATCCGCAGTTTGCGAATATCATGGAATCCTCACAGACCCGGCGTTCGCAGCCGTCCTTTATCGGAAGCGTTGCAAAAAAAGCAATCACGGCGCCGATCGTATGAACGATAAGACCTATACCGAAAACAATCAGTCCGGATTTCAGCTCCGCTGAAGAATATTCGTTTGAGATAACGGCGTTTACGATCATAAAAGGCTGAGCGACGTTCAAAATAAACCGCGTCATCTTTTTTGTGCCGACGTCGTCGATAAAGCCGAGCAGGCGTGCGCCGTAGCCAACGGCTATGTAAATAAACATCGTCGCGACCGTCGTCAGCAAAATATTAAAACTTGTCATTGCATCAAAAGCACGGTCCCGTCCTTAAAAACAGATGGATTTTGTTAAGGGAGTCCGCGTCCTTTCTTAGTCGATTTTATCCCGGTTTTCCAAAGCGTCGAGACGTCGCTTGATTTCCTTCATATCGGTAAGCATAGCTTCTCTCCTGCCCGGATCGCGAAGCAAAAGCGACGGATGATAAACCGCGCTGATCGAATAATCTCCGCGATCGTACCAAATGCCGTGATCTCTCGTAATCTTGAAATCCGGATCAATCAGACGCATTGCCGCAATTCTTCCGAGACACACAACAATCGACGGCTTAACCAGTCTGAACTGTTCCTCAAGAAACCTGAAGCACACATCCTCTTCCTCCGGCAGCGGATCGCGGTTTTTCGGCGGACGGCACTTCAGAATATTGCAGATATAAACGCTGTCGCGGTCAATATCGACCGCCATAAGAAATTTGTCGAACAGTTTTCCTGCGGCGCCCACAAAAGGCACGCCGCTCAGGTCCTCTTTTTCGCCGGGTGCTTCTCCGACAAACATAAGCTTTGCGTTGCGGTCGCCGCAGCCGATAACGGAATTTGTCCTCGATAAGCTGAGCGTACATCTTTCACATGAACGGCAGGCGTTCTCAAGTTCATCCCATGTCATAACACTAAACCATCCTAAAATTATTAAAATCCGGCGACGCGTCTGACACGCGGGACAATCTCTCATCTCACGTCAAGCGGCGCCAGCGTATGTACGGCGTCGCCGGCACAAAGAACAACGCCGTGTTCAAGTATGTACGCCGCCGCAACGTCGGAAGCAATCTTCAGCCCGTACTCGCAGAGGAAACCGGTTTCTCCGTAAACAAAAAGAAAATATCTCTGTTTGCCGTATTCACACCGGTAGGCGCTGCTGCATCCTTCATAGCCGCTTACGGCAAGCGCACTGCACGCAGCCGTCAGCCCGTCGATTTCCGAAAAGCCGTACGCCGATTCCGCGGCGCGCCTGACCGGCTTAAGCTCTACGCAATTCTGCCGTGCGGACGACAAAATTGTGACAAACAGTTCGCAGCCTCCGTCAGACGACGGATACGCCTGAACGCAGATTTTGCCCGACGCGGCGTCGAATCCGGTTTCGGCTCTGGCGTCGTCAAGAATGCTCCAAAGCACCCTTCGGGACGCCGTTGTATCGTAATCGAGTCCGGATATGTCAAGACCGTACTTTTCCATGTCGCGCGGCGCGACACAGATTTTCAACCGGTCCGAGCCAATACGTATAAATTCCATATGCAGATTCCTCCGAAAAGCAGTTCACTATACATTATATCAGCTTCGGAGTAATTTGTAACCGCACAATTTAAGGCACCGCCGGTTAATTTAATTTATTTTAGCACTTTATTTCAATAAAAAAAAGAGTTATTTTGTAAAATCTCTTTTTCAGATATATATTTAGACCTCAATCTGCTTTACAGAGTATAATTTGACGGAAAACGGCACGCTGCGGCAGCGCATATAAACCAAAACGGGAGCTTTTTTCTCAAAGCTCCCGTTTTTTCGGATTTACTTTATGATTTCACCGTAGCAGGTGCCGAAAGCACATGCCGCGTTAGATTCGTCCGTATCGATGTGCATTGCCGCCACAAAATCTTTGTTTACGCGGATAACAACGTCGCCGAAAACGACCGAACGCTCCGAATCAATTTTTACAGATACGATCTGCTTATCCTCAACGCCGAACTTTTCGGCGTCTTCGGGAGAAAGATGAATGTGGCGCTTTGCCGCGATGACGCCCTCGCTGAGCTCGATCTCTCCGCAGGGGCCGACAAGCTTACATCCGGGAGTGCCGGCAATATCGCCGCTCTCGCGAACGGGAGCCGCTATACCGAGTGTACGTGCGTCGGTCAGCGAAACTTCAACCTGAGCTGCCTTGCGCGCCGGACCGAGTATGCTTACTCCTGCGATTTCTTTCTTAGGACCTACGACGGTAACACGCTCTTCGCAGGCAAACTGACCGGGCTGGCTAAGATCCTTCTTTTTTGTAAGGGTTGCGCCCTTTCCGAAAAGTATTTCTATCTGTTCTTCAGTTAAATGAACATGACGGGCGGAGGTTTCAACAAGAACTTTTGACATTATTTTGCTTCTCCTGATATTTATAAAAATTAAAATATTGCTCAATAATATATTGTAATATATTTTTCGCCGTTTGTAAATACGGCAGACAAATTTTTATGAAAGGAATCGAAAATGACCGACGAAAAAAACGAATCCAACGATACCGGCGCGCTTTCAACAACCGGAGGCGGCATATCCATATGCTGTCTGCCCATAATCGGACAGATAGAGGGACACGTCCTTATGCCCGACAACCGTAAGACCACAAAATACGAGCACCTTATTCCTCTGCTGGTTGCAGTCGAACGTGACGACAACACCGACGGACTCCTGCTTCCGCTCAACACGGAGGGAGGAGACGTTGAGGCAGGGCTCGCGTTGGCTGAGCTCGTCGCCGGCATGTCAAAGCCGACAGTTTCACTTGTACTCGGCGGCGGACATTCCATAGGCATTCCGCTTGCGGTTTCGGCAAAGCGTTCATTCATAGCGCCGACCGCAACAATGACCGTACATCCGGTCCGCATGAACGGGCTTGTTGTCGGCTCCCCCCAGACATTCTGGTATTTTAACCGGATGCAGGACCGCATTCTTGGATTTGTGGAACGCCATTCGAAAATAAGCGCGTCGGACCTTCGTGCGCTTATGATGAAAACCGACGAAATTGCAACCGACACAGGCTCTGTACTGAACGGCGACGAGGCGGTCAAGGTCGGAATTATCGATCAGCTCGGCGGCTTGTCGGACGCGCTCGACGCGCTGTATAAAATGATACGCGAAAAATCAGAACAATAAAAATCGCAGAAAGTCAAGAAAGCCGTAGCAGATGCCGGTCATTATCAGTCCGGCGGTAATAACACCCGCAAAAATCGACGGAAGGGAATATTTGAAGCGCATATCGAGCAGAGCGGCAATAAGCGCTCCAGTCCATGCGCCGGTTCCCGGCAGCGGAATTGCGACAAATACGAACAGTCCAACCGACGCATATTTCAGAACCTTCACTGATTTTTTATGAGCGATTTCCTCAATCTTGTTTGCAATTCCCGAAAGTTTCGGAACTTTTTTCATCCAGGAGAGTATCGCACGAATAAAAAGAAGTATAAACGGCACGGGCAGAAAGTTTCCGATCACGCACAACGCATAATTAAGTGCCCACGGAAGTCCGAGCCCGTAGCCGAGCGGAATGGCGCCTCGAAGCTCGATAACCGGGATCATTGAGCAGAAAAATGTATATAAACAGTTGTGTATTGTCATTCTCTTTCTCTTTTAACTTATTTCTATTTAATTCAGAATAATTATATCACGTCATATGTAATAAGTCAATTGAAAAGAGCTTCTTTGACGCATTATTCAATTTTTCTTAAAAAATCTGTTCAGCGCTTTGTAAATGACAACCGCCGCAGACGTGTTCACTCCTGCTTTAATCAAATTGAATAGGATTATAAACGGATAAAACGGCATCAGCTCGCTGATTGTCATGTGCATATAAATGGGAGTAAACAAAAGATTCCAGAGCGCCATAGTGAGTGTCATAGCGGCAATGCCGGACGCCGCGGCTATAATATCGCGCTTGAACGATTGTTTTCCGTTCTTAACCAGTCCGACAGCAGCCGCAAGAGCGCCTGTCGCAAAAAAATGCATCAGAATTCCGATCCAACCGTCGCCGGCGCAGACAGTCAGTCCCTGAACAATGCTGACAATCGCCGTCATTACAATTCCGTAGAGCGGTCCGAAGAAAAACGTGACGATAATTATCGGAATATCTGCCGGATCGTACCTCAGAAACGGCACCATGGGAAAAATCGGAAAGTTAATGAGTGCCGCCATTGCAACCGCAAGTGCCGACATTACGCCGATCACGGCAATACGATGTATACCTTTACTGTTCATATTATTGACCATTCCTTTATAAAAAATAAATGCCCCGGTTTTTTTGCATTTGCAGGCAAAAATACCGGGGGGAAAAATAAGTTCGCTGCGCTTTGTTTTCTTCCATCCCGACTATACGGTCGGTGCAGGAATCACACCTGCTCGGCGCTCGCAAGCGAGCGTTCGCGGACTATACCGCCGGTACGGATTCACACCGTCCCCCGAAAAAAAGCAGAGCGCGTCCGTTTTGCCGCTCGGGGAACCCCCAAACCGCTCCGCGGGCGCGCTCAAATATTCTATTCAGTTAATTCCAAACAGATAAATTATTCGTCAATCTCGGTTACAACGCCGGATCCGACAGTTCTTCCGCCTTCACGGATAGCGAAGCGAAGACCCTTTTCAATAGCGATAGGTGTGATAAGCTCAACGCTCATAACAACGTTGTCGCCGGGGCGGCACATCTCGACATCGTCGGGAAGGCTGATAACGCCGGTAACGTCGGTTGTTCTGAAGTAGAACTGAGGACGGTAGCCGGGGAAGAAGGGCTTGGAACGTCCGCCTTCTTTTTCTGTCAGAACGTAAACGTTACCCTTGAACTTTGTGTGAGGGTGAATGGAGCCGGGCTTGCAGAGAACCTGTCCGCGCTCGATCTCGTTCTTCTGGATACCGCGGAGAAGAAGACCGACATTATCGCCTGCTTCAGCCTGGTCAAGAAGCTTACGGAACATTTCAACGCCGGTAACGACGGTTGTTTTCTTTTCTTCGGTAAGACCAACGATCTCAACGGTATCGGATACCTTAACAGTACCGCGCTCAACTCTACCGGTTGCAACCGTTCCGCGTCCTGTGATGGAGAATACGTCCTCAACAGGCATAAGGAAAGGCATGTCAGACTTACGGTCAGGAGTAGGAATGTATTCGTCAACAGCTGCCATAAGCTCAAGGATAGGAGCATATTCGGGAGCGTTGATGTCCTTGCTTTCGGACTCAAGAGCAGCACGTGCGGAGCCGCGGATGATCGGCACATTGTCACCGTCAAAACCGTACTGGTTGAGAAGGTCGCGGATGTCCATTTCAACAAGCTCAAGAAGCTCATCGTCGTCAACAAGGTCTGTCTTGTTCATGAATACAACAAGTGCGGGAACTTCAACCTGGCGAGCAAGAAGAACGTGCTCGCGGGTCTGCTGCAGGGGACCGTCGGAAGCTGCGACAACGAGGATAGCGCCGTCCATCTGTGCAGCACCGGTGATCATGTTCTTGATGTAGTCGGCGTGTCCGGGGCAGTCGACATGCGCATAGTGACGCGCGTCTGTCTGATATTCAACGTGACGGGTGTTGATTGTGATACCACGTGCCTTTTCTTCGGGCGCGTTATCGATCTGGTCATATGCAAGGAAGTCGATTGTGGGGTCTTTAAGAGCAAGTGTCTTGGTGATAGCTGCGGTAAGTGTGGTCTTGCCGTGGTCAACGTGACCGATTGTACCGATATTAACATGGGGTTTTGTTCTTTCGAATTTTTCCTTTGCCATTGGTAATTTCCTCCGTTATAAAGATTATTATATATTTCGTTTAATTTATTAACAGTAATTTACGCCTGTTTGCCGCTTATAATCTTATCCTGAATGGACTTCGGAACTTCTGCAAAGTGGCTCGGCTCCATAGAATAGACGCCGCGTCCCTGCGTACGTGAACGAAGCTCGGTTGCGTAGCCGAACATCTCGGACAGCGGAACAAACGCAGTTATCTGCTGACCGCCGGCGATAGCGTCCATTGAATTGATCTGTCCGCGGCGGGAGTTGAGGTCGCCTATAACGTCGCCGAGATAATCGTCGGGAACCGTTACAACAACCTTCATTATCGGCTCTGTAAGAACAGGATCAGCCTTCGCCATAGCTTCCTTAAACGCCATTGAACCGGCAATCTTGAACGCCATTTCCGAAGAGTCGACCTCGTGATAAGAGCCGTCGTAAAGCGTAACCTTTACGTCAACTACGTTGTAACCGGCAAGCACGCCGGTCTGCATAGCTCCCTGAATACCCGCATCAACCGCAGGAATGTATTCCTTCGGAATTGCGCCGCCGACAACCTTGTCGATAAACTCGTAACCCTTGCCGGGCTCGTTGGGCTCAAGAATGATCTTAACATGACCATACTGTCCCTTACCGCCGGACTGACGGGCATACTTGCAGTCGACATCGGCAGACTTGCGTATCGTCTCTTTGTAGGAAACCTGAGGAGCTCCGACATTTGCCTCAACCTTGAATTCGCGAAGAAGTCTGTCAACGATTATTTCAAGATGAAGCTCGCCCATTCCGGCGATTATCGTCTGACCGGTTTCCTGGTCGGTATAGGTTTTGAACGTGGGGTCTTCCTCTGCCAGTTTAGCCAGAGCAATACCCATTTTTTCCTGACCCGCTTTAGTCTTGGGCTCAATAGCAACACGTATAACGGGCTCGGGGAATACCATGGATTCGAGAATAACAGGATGAGCTTCATCGCAGAGGGTGTCGCCCGTCGTTGTGTTCTTGAGTCCTATAACAGCCGCGATGTCACCGGAATAACACTTATCGATGTCTTTGCGCTCGTTTGAGTGCATTTGGAGGATACGTCCAAAACGCTCACGGCTCTTCTTTGTCGAGTTATAAACCGTTGCGCCGGTTTCAACCGTACCCGAATATACTCGGAAGAAGCAAAGCTTTCCGACAAAGGGGTCAGTCATGATCTTGAACGCAAGGGAAGAGAACGGCTCGTCGTCGCTTGAGTGACGAACGGTTTCATCTCCGCTGTCCGGATCGATTCCGGCAATTGCGGGAACGTCGAGCGGAGACGGCATGAAATCAACAACCGCGTCAAGAAGCTTCTGAACGCCCTTGTTGCGGTAGGAAGTTCCGCAGACAACGGGAACTATCTTATTTTCGATAGTCGCCTTGCGAATGGCGGATTTAATCTCTTCCTTTGTAATCTCTTCGCCGTTGCAGTACTTTTCAAAAAGCTCCTCGTCCGTTTCAACAGCGCTCTCAATCATTGCCGCGCGGTATTCTTCCGCTTTTTCAAGCATATCCTCAGGGATAGGTTCAACGCGCATATCCTTGCCGAGATCGTCATAATATACGTCGGCGACCATTTCGACAAGGTCGATAATTCCGCGGAAACTCTCCTCAGCTCCAATAGGAAGCTGAATCGGAACGGGATGTGTCTTAAGGCGTTCCTTCATCATGTCAACGACGCGATAGAAATTCGCGCCCATGATATCCATTTTATTTACATACGCCATTCGCGGAACTCCGTACTTGTCCGCCTGACGCCATACGGTTTCCGACTGGGGCTCAACGCCGCCCTTTGCACAGAACACCGTTACCGAGCCGTCAAGTACACGGAGAGATCTTTCAACCTCAACCGTGAAGTCAACGTGTCCGGGAGTGTCAATTATATTGATACGATGGTTTTTCCAGTGGCAGGTTGTAGCCGCTGATGTAATTGTAATTCCGCGCTCCTGTTCCTGCTCCATCCAGTCCATCGTAGCGGAGCCGTCGTGGGTTTCGCCCAATTTGTGTGTGATACCGGTATAAAACAGTATACGCTCGGTGGTTGTGGTCTTACCGGCGTCTATATGCGCCATGATACCGATATTGCGCGTCCTCTCTAAGGGATATTCTCTCGGCATTAACTTTATATTCTCCTCTTCTTCCGGTCCCGCGATTCTTCCGGCGGGATCAAACGTCTGTTTATTTTGCCTCGCGCAGCGCCAGCGCATACGCAGGCTTCTTCAATATTTTTAATTTAATTAATATCTGTAATGAGCGAAAGCCTTGTTTGCTTCTGCCATTCTGTGAGTCTCTTCGCGCTTCTTAACCGCTCCGCCGATGTTATTGTTGGCGTCAACGATTTCGGCAGCGAGTTTGTCAGCCATGGTATTCTCGCCTCTGAGACGGGCATAGCCGACAAGCCATCTGAGACCGAGCGTCTGACGGCGTTCCGGTCTGACCTCCATAGGAACCTGGTAGGTCGAACCGCCGACACGTCTCGCTTTAACTTCAAGCACGGGCATTATGTTGTCAAGAGCTGTTGTGAACGCTTCGATGGGGCTTTTGCCGAGCTGCTGCTCAACTTTAGCGAAAGCATCGTACACGATTTTCTGTGCAACGCCTCTTTTTCCGTCGTACATAATGTTATTGATAAGCTTTGTAACAAGCTTTGAATTATAAAGCGGATCCGGCAGAACGTCTCTTTTTGATATCTGACCTCTTCTGGGCACTGTCCTTCCCTCCTTCATTAAATAATGTTATCACAGGTACTCGAAAAAATTTTTTCCCGTTCGTGCTTGCGGTCAGATACGAATTAACCTGACATTAAAATCATATCATCATGCAAACACCGGAAAAGCGAAGCTGTGAATCCCCGCCATCCGTGAAGCTGCGCCTTGCGGCTTACTTCTTTTTGCCGAGCTTAACTCCGTATTTGGAACGGCTCTGCTTACGGTTTGCGACACCCTGTGCGTCGAGAGTACCGCGAATTACATGGTATCTGACACCGGGCAGGTCACGAACTCTTCCTCCGCGGATAAGAACGACAGAGTGCTCCTGAAGGTTATGTCCGATACCGGGAATGTAGGAAATCGCCTCAAGTCCGTTTGTGAATCTGACCTTTGCAATTTTACGAATTGCAGAGTTCGGCTTCTTAGGGCTCGTGGTATAAACCTTTGTACAAACGCCGCGTTTCTGTGGAGAGCTGAGATCGACGGGCGCATTTTTAAGAGAGTTGAAGCCCTTCTGAAGAACAGGAGAGTTCGACTTATAAACGCGCGACTGACGTCCCTGCTTGACAAGCTGGTTAAAGGTTGGCATACCGCACCTCCTTCTTTAATAATTTTAATGTCAAGTATCCTATTTTCATAAAATACAGTTCATTATAGCATTTTTTATTTATGATTGTCAAGCCCCAAAACGATTATGCACAAAATTCGTCATTTAACACATATACTAATCTTTTCGGAGCTTGACAACTCAGCGCAAAGCACTGTCACTCGGCTTCTTCGATCTGTTCCGAAGGCGCCGTTTCTTCAATTTGAACATTACGGTAACGCTCCATGCCCGTTCCTGCGGGTATCAGCTTACCGATTATGACATTTTCCTTAAGTCCGAGCAGATGATCGACCTTGCCTTTGATAGCAGCCTCGGTAAGAACCTTTGTAGTTTCCTGGAAGGACGCCGCGGAAAGGAACGAGTTCGTAAGAAGCGACGCTTTTGTGATACCGAGCAGAACGGGCGAGGATTTTGCAAGGCAAAGATCGCGTTCGCCCGCGTCGATGCGCTTCTGTATTTCTTCGTTTTCTTCGTTAAAGTCGTTTATATCGACCATCGAACCGACGAGCATCGAAGTGTCTCCGGAATCTTCAATGCGCACCTTTCTGGTCATCTGGTGAGTAATTACTTCAATATGCTTGTCGTTTATACCGATACTCTGCGCGCGGTAAACCTTCTGAACCTCTCTGATAAGGTAATCGTATACCGCGTCAAGTCCGTTGATCCTCGTTATATCGGCAGGCGACATATAACCTTCGGTCAGCGCCTGGCCTTTTGTTACAAAGTCTCCCTCGTTAACAAGCAGTCTTGTTCCGAACGGAACCTGGTAAACCTGCGACACGCCGCCTTCTCCCGTAACGGTTACCGCGCGCGCGCGCTTTACTTCCGCTATGCTTACAGTTCCGTCTATCTCGGTCACAGTCGCAGTCTTCTTGGGCTTACGCGCCTCAAACAGCTCTTCGACCCTCGGAAGACCCTGAGTAATATCGGATCCCGCAACGCCTCCGGTATGGAACGTACGCATCGTAAGCTGCGTACCCGGTTCTCCTATGGACTGAGCGGCTATGATACCGACAGCCTCGCCGACGTTGACCGGATTTCCGGACGCAAGGTCCGAACCGTAGCAGTGAGAACATACGCCGTGTTTTGCCTTGCACTGGAATATCGAGCGAATGTACACGCGTTTTATTCCGGCGCCGATAATCGCATTCACCTGAGCCTCGCTCAGCATATCGCCGTCCTTTGCGAGAATCTCGCCGGTATCCGGATGCGTAATATCGCCGATAATATATCTTCCGAGCAGACGGTCGCTGAGCGGCTCAATAACGTCGTTGCCCTCCATGATATCGGAGACCCACATTCCCTTTCTCGTTCCGCAGTCCTCCTCGCGGACGATAACGTCCTGAGAAACGTCGACCAGACGTCTCGTGAGGTAACCTGAGTCGGCCGTCTTAAGCGCCGTGTCCGAAAGAGACTTGCGCGCGCCGCGCGCCGCAACGAAATAATCAAGTATATTCAGACCCTCGCGGAAGTTTGACTTGATCGGTATCTCCATTGTGCGGCCGTTTGTTGCGAACATAAGTCCGCGCATTCCGGCAAGCTGACGCATCTGCGTCATATTACCTCTCGCACCGGAGTCGCTCATCATTTTGATCGGGTTGTAGCGGTCAAAGGTTTCCTGCAGCGCCGCAACTATATCGTTTGTCGTCTGCTGCCAAACCTTTATGACGCTCTTGTAGCGCTCGTCCTCGGTCAGCATACCGCGGCGGAAACGCTTGGTAATTTCGTCGACCTTGGCCTCCGCATCGGCTATATACTGCTGCTTCTTTTCGGGTATCGTTATGTCGGAAATAGCAATGGATACCGCCGCCTTGGTCGAATATTTAAAGCCCATTGCCTTGATATTATCAAGCACCTTTGCGGTCTCGGAAAGTCCGTGACGCTTGATGCATCTGTTTATGATATCTCCGAGCTTCTTTTTGGTCGCGGGGAAGGTGATCTCAAGATCAAGCTGCTTGGAGGGATCGGAACGGTCCACATAGCCGAGATCCTGAGGCAGCGGCTTATTGAAAATCAGACGTCCGAGCGTCGCGTCAATAATACCGGTATGAACAACGCCGTCAATCTCGCGGCTTACCCTAACCCTTATAGGCGCGTGCAGACCGAGCTGATGATTTTCGTACGCCATCATTGCCTCGTCGAAATCGCGGAACACGTGTCCCTCTCCGATTTCGCCGACGCGGTCGATTGTAAGGTAATAAGAACCAAGAACCATGTCCTGGGAAGGAACGGTTACGGCGCTTCCGTCGACCGGCTTCAGCAGGTTGTTGGCGGAAAGCATGAGGAAGCGCGCTTCAGCCTGCGCCTCAGAGGACAGCGGTACGTGAACAGGCATCTGGTCGCCGTCGAAGTCCGCGTTGAACGCGGTACAGACAAGCGGATGCAGCTTAATTGCTCTGCCCTCGACCAATACGGGCTCAAACGCCTGAATCGACAGACGGTGGAGCGTCGGCGCACGGTTAAGCATTACGGGATGCTCCTTGATTACGTTCTCAAGAGCGTCCCAGACTTCCGGCTCAACCTTTTCGATCTTCTTCTTTGCATCTTTAATATTGGACGCCTTCTGAGTCTCTACCAGTCTTTTCATAACGAAGGGCTTGAACAGCTCAAGCGCCATTTCTCTCGGCAGACCGCACTGATATATCTTAAGCTCTGGTCCGACGACGATAACCGAACGTCCGGAATAGTCGACACGTTTTCCGAGCAGGTTCTGACGGAAGCGTCCCTGCTTACCTCTCAGCATCTCAGAAAGAGACTTGAGCGGACGGTTTGAGGGTCCGGTTACGGGTTTGCCCCTGCGGCCGTTGTCGATGAGTGCGTCAACCGCTTCCTGAAGCATACGCTTTTCGTTCCGGATAATGATGTCCGGCGCGGAAAGCTCCATAAGCCTTTTCAGACGGTTGTTTCTGTTGATGACACGACGGTAAAGGTCGTTGAGGTCGGAGGAAGCGAAGCGTCCGCCGTCAAGCTGTACCATCGGACGTACATCCGGCGGAATTACGGGGATAACGTCGAGTATCATCCATTCGGGCTTGTTTCCGGACTTGCGGAACGACTCAACAACGTCCAGCCGTTTTATGATGCGCGTCTTTTTCTGTCCGGATGCGGTTTTGAGCTCGTCTTTAAGCTCATTCGAAAGTTCTTCGACATTAAGCTGAGAAAGCAGCTCCTTGATCGCTTCCGCGCCCATTCCGACGCGGAAATCGTTTTCATAGCGTTCGTAAGTCTCGCGGTATTCGCGCTCAGACAAAACCTGGTTTTTCTGAAGCGGCGTTGAACCCGGATCTATTACTATATACTGCGCGAAATAGAGCACCTTTTCGAGCAGTCGGGGCGATATGTCAAGCAGCAATCCCATTCTCGACGGGATCGCGCGGAAATACCAGATATGCGATACGGGTGCGGCAAGTTCGATATGACCCATGCGTTCGCGGCGCACCTTCTTGGTTGTCACCTCAACTCCGCACTTTTCGCAGACCTTTCCCTTGTAGCGCACTCTCTTGTACTTTCCGCAGAGACATTCCCAGTCCTTTGTCGGACCGAAAATACGCTCGCAGAACAGACCGTCACGTTCCGCCTTAAGGGTACGGTAGTTAATGGTCTCGGGCTTTTTTACTTCACCGTAAGACCAGCTTCTTATCATTTCCGGAGATGCCAGACCGATCTTTATCGAATCAAAAACATTTCGTTCCACAGCAGTACTCCCATAAATATTTTATAAATAGTATAATAATCTGCAAACTTCGGGAGATCTCCGTTCATAACGGAAATCCTCATGATTTGCCGTTTTCCGTTTTCAGTCAATAACGATCATTCGTCTCCGAAATCGTCGTCAAAAGAATCGTCACCGTCTTCGTCGGCAAAGAAATCGTCGTCGGAATCCTCGTCCTCGTCGTCAATATTTTCTTCATACATCGAGTCAAAGGTATCGTCCGTTTCAACCGTCTCTCCGATATCCTCGGGAGAAACGTAGTTCGGCGCTTCAAGCTCCTCTTCGGTAAGCGAGGAAAGCTCAATCTCCTTGCCCTCGTAGTCGAGAACTCGCACGTCAAGACAAAGCGCCTGAAGCTCCTTAACAAGCACCTTGAACGATTCCGGGACGCCCGGCGTCGGGATATTCTGACCCTTTACTATCGCCTCGTAGGTCTTCGTACGTCCCGCAACGTCGTCCGACTTAACTGTCAGTATTTCCTGAAGAGTATATGCCGCGCCGTAAGCCTCAAGCGCCCATACCTCCATTTCTCCGAATCGCTGACCGCCGAACTGCGCCTTTCCGCCGAGAGGCTGCTGAGTAACGAGCGAATAAGGTCCCGTGGAACGCGCGTGAATCTTGTCGTCTACGAGATGGTGCAGCTTAAGATAATACATTATGCCGACCGTTACGGGATTGTCAAACGGTTCGCCGGTTCTGCCGTCGTAAAGAGTCATCTTTCCGGTTTTGCTCAGACCCGCTTTTTCAAGGCATTCGGTTATGTCCTTTTCTTTCGCTCCGTCAAATACCGGCGTCATGACCTTCCAGCCGAGCTTCTTTGCGGCAATTCCGAGATGGACCTCAAACACCTGACCGATATTCATTCGGGAAGGCACGCCCATGGGGTTAAGAACTATATCAAGCGGCGTTCCGTCCGCCATATGAGGCATATCCTCGGGAGGAAGTATGCGCGAAACGACGCCCTTGTTTCCGTGACGTCCCGCCATTTTGTCTCCGACGGATATCTTTCGCTTCTGAGCGATATATACGCGAACGACTTTATTGACTCCGGCCGGAAGCTCGTCCGAATTATCGCGGGAGAACACTTTTACGTCAACGACAATTCCGCTCTCACCGTGAGGCAGACGCAGCGACGTATCGCGGACGTCTCTTGTTTTTTCTCCGAATATTGCGCGAAGCAGACGTTCTTCCGCGGTAAGCTCGGTTTCGCCCTTGGGCGTAACCTTACCGACCAGAATGTCGCCGGCGCGGACCTCGGTGCCCTTGCGGACAATACCGTCGGGCGAAAGATCTTTCAGCGCGTCGTCTCCGACGTTCGGAATCTCTCTGGTTATCTCCTCCGGGCCGAGCTTTGTATCACGCGCTTCGTGGGAATATTCTTCTATATGGATAGATGTATAGACATCGTTTCTGACGAGGTTTTCGTTGAGAAGAACCGCGTCCTCGTAGTTGTAGCCCTCCCAGCTCATGAAGCCGACAAGCGCGTTCTTTCCGAGCGCAATTTCGCCGCCCTGTGTTGCGGGTCCGTCTGCGATAACCTGTCCTTTTTCAACCGTCTCTCCGACGTCTACTATGGGGCGCTGGTTTATGCAGGTGCTCTGGTTTGAGCGTTTGAACTTGAGAAGATGATATACATCTTTTTTGCCGCTGTCGTTACGAATCGTAATCTCGTCAGCGGACACGCTTTCAACAACTCCGCTCTCTTTTGCACAAACAACGACTCCCGAGTCAACCGCCGCCTTGTACTCCATACCGGTGGCAACAATCGGAGCCTCCGAGGTAAGCAGCGGCACAGCCTGCTTCTGCATGTTTGAACCCATAAGCGCGCGGGAGTTGTCGTCGTTTTCAAGGAACGGTATCATTGCGGTAGCAACCGAAACAACCATTTTCGGCGAAACATCCATATAGTCCGCCTTCGACGCGTCGATTTCGATTATTTCCGAACGGCAGCGCGCAGTAACCTTTTTTCTGGCAAAGCGCTTGTTTTCGTCAAGCGGTTCGTTTGCCTGCGCAACAATATAGTTATCCTCAACGTCCGCCGTCATGTATTCGATTTCGTTTGTAACAACTCCGGTCGCCTTGTCGACCTTGCGGTAAGGCGCTTCAATAAATCCGTAGTCATTTATGCGGGCATAGGTTGCAAGATACGAAATAAGTCCTATGTTCGGTCCTTCGGGCGTCTCTATCGGACACATACGTCCGTAGTGCGTATAGTGTACGTCGCGGACGTCGAAGGATGCGCGGTCACGGGAAAGTCCGCCCGGTCCGAGCGCCGACAGACGGCGTTTGTGAGTAAGCTCCGCAAGCGGGTTGCCCTGGTCCATAAACTGCGACAGCGGAGAAGAACCGAAGAATTCGCGTATTGCGGTAACTATCGGTCTGATATTTATAAGCGCCTCGGGAGTAATGCTCTCGTTGTCCTGAATCGTCATGCGTTCCTTGACGATTTTGTCCATACGGGCAAATCCGATGCGTATCTGATTCTGAAGCAGCTCGCCGACCGAACGGAGACGGCGGTTGCCAAGATGGTCGATATCGTCAAACGTGCCGATATCATGCGAAAGTCCGATAAGATAATTTATGGAAGCGAATATATCGTCCTTTGTTATATGCTTCGGGACAAGCTCCGATATGCGCGCGCGGCAAGCCTTCTTTATCTCGTCGATATCTCCGCCGCATTCCTCGGCTATGCTGAGCAGCACGGACGTCTTGACCTTTTCGTTTATTCCGATATCCTTCAGATCCGTGCCGATAATATTTTCCGGCAGAATCGTTCCGTTTGAGAACACCTTGATTTCGCGGTCGCCGTCAATTTTGAGGAAAACCTCATTGACGCCGTTCTTTTCGATCTCGGCAGCCTTTTTCGTGTCAATTTCCTCGCCTGCGTCAAACAGGAACTCGCCCGTTATAGGGCTGACTATCGGCCGGGAAAGCGTATGTCCCTTTATACGGGCGGCAAGAGCCATCTTCTTGTCGAACTTATACCGTCCAACGGGCATAAGGTCATATCGCTTGGGATCAAAGAAAAGGTTATTCAGAAGGATTTGCGCCGATTCGACGAGCGGAGGCTCGCCGGGACGGAGTTTCTTATATATCTCCTTGAGAGCTTCGTCTCCGGGAGTGGTGCCGTTGCGGTCCGCTTCAGCCTGGCAGGTATCCCGCTCGAGAGTTGCAAGAATCTTGGGATCGTCGCCGAAAAGGGAAACGATCTCAGAATCGCTCTCAACGCCGAGCGCACGTATAAGCATGGTTATCGGAAGCTTGCGGTTTTTGTCTATTCTTACGCTGAACACATCCGTCGGATCGGTCTCATATTCGAGCCAGGCGCCGCGGTACGGAATGACCGTGGCGGTGTAAATGCGCTTGCCGGATTTGTCCATCTCGGTAGCATAATACATACCGGGAGAACGCACGATCTGCGAAATTATGACGCGTTCCGCGCCGTTGATAACAAATGTGCCGTTGTCCGTCATAAGCGGGAAATCGCCCATAAATATCTCGCGTTCAAGCAGTTCGCCGGTATTTTTATTATGGAGGCGGACGGTTACACGAAGCGGCGCTGCGTAGTTGACGTCGCGTTCCTTGCACTCTTCAACCGGATACTTGGGAGTCGGGTCGATTGAATACTTTACAAATTCGATTGAAAGGTTGCCCGAGTAGTCCGTAATAGGCGAAACATCGCGGAGAACCTCCATCAGACCTTCTTCAATGAACCATCGGTAGGATTTTTTCTGCACTTCGATCAGGTTGGGCATATCGAGCGCTTCATCGATGCTAGAAAAGCTCATCCTGACGGTTTTGCCGAGCTTCTGCGGCTTGACCATTACCTTTGATCACTCCTTCAAAAATAAATAATCATACCCCAGAAAGCGCATACAAACGAAAGCAAAACGCCCCGGACGACTTCCGCGCCACCCCTACGACATGCTGGTTACAGTCGAATTATAAGCTGCGTTTCCGTCGGCGGAAACATCTTCTTCCGAAGTATACGGTTAAAGACGTATGATCTTGAGAACATGCCGCAAACAAGCGCGGCACAATGATTTTTCGGTTATCTGAACAATTTTTGCCCATTGATTTTCAATGGTTATGCAATATTAGATTATATCACAAAAGCCAAAATCAGTCAAGCATATTTGCGCGTGTTAACACTTTTTTTACATTTTAAAAATTTGTAAAAACACTTGAAATTTTCTGGTATATGTGATATGATAGGATATCAAAATATGAGATTCTCGGCGGCGGAGGCGCCGCCGCACTGAAAAGGGAGGTGAATGTTTTGCCCAACATTAAATCTGCAAAGAAGCGCGTCAAGGTTATTTCCGTAAAGACGCTTCAGAATAAAATCGCGAAATCCTCGCTCAAGACCGCGCTCAGAAGATTCGACGAGGCTGTAAAATCACAGGATAAGGCAGCTGCCGAAAAGGCATACGCCGTTGCCGTCAAGAAAATCGACAAAGCTGCGGCAAAGGGTCTTGTCCACAAGAACAACGCTGCGAGAAAGAAGAGCCAGTTCACAAAGGCGCTCAATGCGATTGCCTGATTTTAACATTAAAAAAAGGGAGCTCCGCTTGTCGGAGCTTTTCCGTTTTTGAAAGAAAAAAAATGAAATTCGGATTCAAACACACTGTATACGCGTCGTTTGCAGGTTACGTCGTGCAGGCGTCGGTCAACAATTTCGCGCCGCTTCTTTTCACAACCTTCAGCAGCAGCTGGAACATTCCGCTCTCAAAAATAACCCTGCTTATAACAATTAATTTTTGCGTCCAGATACTCACAGACATAGCGTCGGTGTTTTTTGTCGACCGGATAGGCTACCGGGCCGCGGCGGTTGCTGCAAACGCAATGTCCTGCGCCGGTTTTGTCGGCATGGCGGTTCTTCCGGGGCTCACGCCGGATCCTTACGCCGGACTGCTCGCCTCTGTCGTACTTTATGCGGTAGGCGGAGGACTGCTTGAGGTAACGATAAGCCCAATAGTAGAAGCTTGTCCGTCGGACAACAAGGAAATGGCGATGAGTATGCTTCATTCGTTCTACTGCTGGGGGAGCGTCGGAGTCGTGCTTATATCGACGCTGTTTTTCTCGGTTTTCGGCATCGGCAGCTGGAAAATAGCTTCTCTCTTTTGGGGAGTGCTGCCCGCTCTTAACGCAATACTGTTTTCCCTCGTTCCGATAAACGATCCGACGGGCGAGAAGAACGGAGGAGCTCCGCTTAAAAAGGTATTACGTTCTCCGGTGTTCTGGGTTGCGCTGCTTCTGATGTTCTGTTCGGGAGCAAGCGAGCTTTCAATCAGTCAATGGGTATCCGCGTTCACGGAAACCGGGCTCGGCGTCGGAAAATCGGCGGGCGATCTCGCCGGAACGATGATGTTCGCCGTCATGATGGGGCTTTCCCGACTGTTTTACGGAAAATTCGGCTACAAAATCAGGCTCATGCGCTTCATGGCGCTGAGCGTCACGCTCTGTGCATTTTCATATGCCGTAATTACGCTCTGCCCGGTACCGGCAATTCAGCTTGCGGGCTGCGCGCTCTGCGGACTTTCAGTCGGAATAATGTGGCCGGGTACATACAGCACAGCCGTCAGCCGGCTCAAAAACAGCGGAACGGCGGTTTTCGCCCTGCTTGCTCTTGCGGGAGACATCGGCTGCGCAAGCGGACCGACGCTCGTCGGTCTTGTTTCAAACGCGGCAGGCGGAAAACTGTCCGCGGGACTCGGCGCCGCCGCAGTATTCCCGGTTATGATGGCGGCAGGTCTTATCCTTTTTTCAAAACTGAAGACAAAAGACAGCTGAGCCCGCAGGCAAAACCTCCGGGCGCAGGCCTTTTACCGGGAATTTAAACGATTTCTCCGCCGGATATCGCAGAAAGCGCAATGCGGAGCGCCTCCGACGCCGTCGCTCTTTCCTCCGGGGTTCCGCTCTGAAGCTTCGGAAGCAGCTGTTCAAAAAGCGCGCCGCGTATCGTCGGGTCGTTTTCAAACGTATCATAATCGTAGAGCGGAAGAGTGCGGTCAACAATCTCGATTCGGAACAAACCGGGCGCAAACTGTGCCTCAAGCTGCTTTTTGTTCATTACGAGCTTCGACGAAACGTCCCCCTCGAGCGTAACCTTAAGCGACGTGTCGGTTCCGTACCTCTTCTCGTTCAGCATAGCTCCGATATGTTCGGCAACCTCTTCCTGGAGCGCCGCCCCGGTCACGTTTACCGTCTCGTTTTCGCAGCGGCGCTTTGAAAATCTGACGCCCTTTGCGTTCACCGTCGCGACACCCGAGCTTTTCGATATCTCGGCAACAATCGCGCCCTTGTAACCGGTTTCGTTCTGCGAACGACCTTCAAGACAGCCGCTGTAACCGTACCAGGTATCGCCGATACGTTCGATGCCCGAGCTGTTGTGAATATGTCCGAGCGCGATATAGTCGAACCGGCTGTTCTTTATATCGTCGACGGTAATCGGGCACGTCGGAGATATCGGGCTGTGCATGTCGCCGTGTCCGCACAGCAGATTTATATGCGACGGATTCTTCGGATTCTTCATCGCAAACGGATTGAATTTCATAGTCGGCGACGTAAACGCGTAGCCGTAAACGTCAACGGAATCGTGATCCGGTCCGACGTCGTCAAACGAAAAATAACAGAGCTGGCTGTTTTCGAATATGTAAACATTTTCGGGAAAATCCGTCTTTGCATAAACTCTGTCCTCGCCGTACGGATCGTGGTTTCCGGGAGAGATAACAAACCTGCAGTAGGGATTTGCGGCAAATTCACGCAGAACAAGCGCAACGGTCTCCCGGGTGACAAATTCCATATCGAACAGGTCGCCGGCTATAAGCATTATATCGATTTTATTTGTTTTTGCGTAAAGCATCATCGACGTAAACGTTCCGCGAAGCTCCGCGCGGCGGGTTTCGGATTTCTGCTTGTCCGGGCAGTTGAACGGAGTGTCGAGATGTATGTCGGCGCAGTGAAGCACTTTTATCATAATTTTTTCTCTTCTCAAATAACAAATTACGGTTCTCAAGTATTATTATAATATATTCCGGCGTTATTTTCAACGGTTTGGGCAAATACTTTATGTAAATATATTTGTAATTTTATTAAAGCTGTGCTATAATATTTTTTAAAGAGCCGCGATACGGCGGCTTGCCGAATTATTGATTTTCATGAGGACAAAACGACATGGCAAATTACAGAAGAGGAAGAATAAACGAACGCATCCGTGAAGAGCTCTGCACGATTCTTACCAGAGTCAAAGACCCACGGGTTTCGGGCGCATTCATAAGTATAACAATGGCGGACTGCACGCCGGATCTGAAATACGCAAAGATTTATTTTTCCGTCATAGGCGGAGAAAAGGAACAGAGAGAAGCCAAAGCGGGGCTGGACAGCGCCGCCGGATTCATACGCGGACAGCTTGCGCACGCCCTCGACCTGCGTCAGACGCCGGAACTTAAATTTATCCCGGACGACTCGATCAAAAACGGCGCGCATATAAACGAGCTTTTAAAGCAGGTCGACGCCGGAGCAGACGAAGACGATTATGAATGAAATTTCAAACATTTCGCTAAAGGAAGCCGCAGTACTGCTCGATTCATCACAGCGCATCCTGCTGTTGTGCCACCGTCATCCCGACGGAGACACTCTCGGCTCAGCGTTTGCGCTTTCCGAAGCGCAAAAAGCCCGCGGAAAAGAAGTGCGGACCGTCTGCTGCGACCCTGTTCCCGGATATCTTTCGTTTCTCGGGAGCACAGACGATCTCTCCGACGGCTTTAAACCGGATCTCATCGCTTCAATAGACACCGCATCGTTAAAACAGCTCGGCGCAAACGAAGAAATATACAGCGGCAAAATCGGGCTGAGCCTCGATCACCACCGCTTCGGCGAAATATATTCGGACCGGTATTATACAGACTGCGGCGCGGCGGCATGCGGAGAGATTGTGTATGACCTTCTGTCGCTGATTTACGAAAATCCTTCTGAGCTTCCGAAAAAATCGCTTGACGCTCTGTACGCCGCAATATCCTCCGATACCGGAGGCTTCAGATTCGAAAACACAACTCCAAAAACTCTGCGCACCGCAGCGGCGCTCGTTGAAGCGGGCGCGGACGCGGCCGAAATCAACCTCAGACTGTTCGAATCGCGTTCAAAATCGGAAGTTCGGGCAATCCTCGCCTGTTATGAAAATCTGCGGTATTACGGCGGAGGAAAAGTTGCGCTCGTGGTCTTTTCAAACGAGATCAAAAAAAAGTACGGACTGACGGACGAAGACACCGGCGCAGTTAACGGTCTGCCGCGCGAAATCGAAGGCGTGTCGGTAAGCATAACGGTAAAGCAGGACTCCGACGCACCGGAAAAATTCAGGATATCGGTGCGTTCCGACAGCACCGCCGACGCAAGCGAGATATGCAGCCGTCTCGGCGGAGGCGGTCACCTCAGAGCAGCGGGAGCGTCGTTTTCAGCCGCGTCGCCGGAGGAGGCCGCGTCGATGGCGCTTGCCGCCGCCGGCGTAAACATTTAATTTTTACATTATGTTAACATATATTCCGGTTATTATTCTATAATAAACGGTAATAAAATATTTACGAACAAATATAATGCAAATTCAACGAAAGGTGCAAAAAAATGAAAAAGAAAACCTACATTCCCCTTATAATTATCGGAGTGATAATCGTTGCGGCGCTGCTGTTGTCGTCGTCAATATTCATAACCGTCCCCACAGGACACACCGGCGTTGTAACAACGTTCGGAAAAGTCGAAGATTACGTGCTCGACGAGGGCGTACATATGAAGCTCCCCTGGCAGAACGTCGTAAAGATGGACAACCGCGCGCAAAAGGAATCGCTGAATCTTCAGGCGTTCTCAAGCGACATACAGCAGGTTGACGTCGTATGCTCGGTAAACTTCAGCGTAGACCGCGAAACCTCGCAGAATCTTTACCGCAACGTAGGCGCTTATTACTACGACACGGTTATGCTTCCGCGCATACAGGAATGTCTCAAATCTGTTTTTGCAAAATTCAGCGCAGAAAATCTTGTTGCCGAGCGCGCCACGCTTTCAATGCAGATATCCGATCTGCTTTCTCCCGAAATGAAGACATACGGAATTGAAATCATAAGCGTATCGGTCGAAAATATAGACTTTACCGATGTGTTCACCGACGCGGTCGAAGCGAAGCAGGTCGCCGAACAGTCGAAGCTTCAGGCTCAGATCGAGCAGGAACAGAAGGTTATGGAAGCCATGAAAGAAGCGGAGCGTATGAAAATAGCAGCCGACGCAGCCGCTGAAGTCAAGAAAATCGAGGCCGACGCAGCCGCATATGCGGTTGAAGTCGCCGCAAAGGCAGAAGCAGAAGCAAACGAAAAGCTTGCGCGCTCTATAACCGAATCACTTATAAAATATAACGAAATTCAGCAGTGGAACGGCGAGCTTCCGTACCTGTATTCCGGAGAAAACGGCGGTTTCCTGCCGATTCTCGAAGCGTCCGGAAGAAACGGACAGAGCAGCGCCGACACCGCAAAATAAACGAGGACAGTCAAATGGATTTTCCAAATCTGCTGTATTATAACGCGCCGTCTCTTCCGCCTGTCGACATAACGGTTTTCGAAGACCTTCAGCTTCTGCGTTTCATACCGGAGGAAACGGCGCTCGCCGTTTCCTCTCCCTGCGACGGCGAAAACATTAAGGAGCGTCAGGCGTTCATACAGGGACTCGGAAAACCGGAAGTCAGAGCGGCGCTCGAAAAGCTGAACGACGACACCGGGGAGCTTTCCGAGCTTGACCGGCGCCTGCGCGCCGCCCGCTGTACGCACGAAAAAGACGCCGTTTTTGCCGCGCTCGCCGCGTCGCTCATGCGTTTTATGTCCGACGCCGCGGATTTTCCAAGGACCTGTCCGCTCGCCTGCAGATTTGCCGATTTTTTCGGAAGAAGGCGGGACAACGCAAAAACGTCGGGCTTTGAAAAGGCGGTTGAAAGCGCGTCGAAACGGCTTTTTGAACCGTCGGAAAATGTTTTTACCGTACACAAGCACACGCTCGGTCTGTCGCCGGGTTCGGACGAAACATATTTTTCCCGTATTTCCAAATGCGCGGACGAGCTTGGTCTTGAGCCGCTTGACAATCCAACGATTCCGCCGGTCCAGCTCTCGCCCGAGATAATCAACACGCTTGCGGCGGCATACCCGGACGCGTTTGAAGAATTTGCAAAGCTGCGAAAGACATATGAAAAGGATTACGATCCGAAGATCGCCCGTTATCGCGAGGCAACAGACTTCTATCTTGTCGCGCTGCGTTTTCTTGACCGCATACGCGCCGCGGGAATACCGCTGTGCTATCCTTCTCAATCGTCCGAGCGCGAGATTGATATTAAAAATGCGTACGACGTTTCGCTGCTTGCAAAAAACGAAACAAACATTATACCAAACGATATAACTTTCACCAAAAACGATCCGTTTTTCTATCTTACCGGCGCAAACGGCGGCGGTAAAACAACTTATCTCAGAACCGTCGGAATTGCTCTGCTCATGTACGTACTCGGGCTGCCGGTTGCGTGCGAAGGCGGCAGGATTTATCCTCCCGACGGCATATTCACGCATTTCCCGCGCGACGAACGCTTTGACGGCACGGGACGGTTTGTCGAGGAACAAAACCGCGTTGAAAAAATACGCGGTGCAATGACCGAAAACTCGGTTGTGCTGCTTAACGAGACCTATTCTTCGACAAACGAGGAAAACGCGGTCATTCATACGACGGCGCTCGCGGAAGAACTTTTTTCAAAAGGCATATTTGGTCTTTATATCACCCACCAGCATTCCATCGTTGAAACGGAAATCCCGTTTCTTAACGTCGTTATCGACAGAAACGACTCAAACCGGAGGACCTTCAAGGTGGCGCGTCAGAAAAACACCGGAGGCTCCTTTGCAAGGGATATTCTCGAAAGATATTCGCTGACAAAAGAAGCTCTTGAAGCCCGGTTCGGAGGTGAAACGAAATGAAGTTCAGTCTTCTGTATAAAAAAGAAGGAACTTTTAAAGCGCCCTGCCGGGTAATATACGACCTATCGATAGACCGCGCGGTACACGCCGCCGTCCGAGACACAAAACGCGCCGACTATTTTCTGACCGTTTTGTCCGAACCGGAAACTTCGGTCGAAAACATAAAATACCGTCAGCAGATATATTCCGATCTTGCCGCAAATCCCGGACTTTTTGGCGAACTCCAGCTTGTTTTCACAAGATACGACAAGATCCGCAGCGACTGGCATGAATTGCGCCTCGGAGCGCTCCCCGCAAGCGGCGCGTCCGTCAATCCGGAATCGCTGCTCGAGCATACGTTCGCTTCCCTTAAGGTAACCGCGATGTTTCCCGGCACGATCGCTTCGTACTACGGCTCTCTGCTGGACGTTCTTACCCGCTACGATATCCGTTCGGAAGGACTCTGCTCGATGCGCGATTACTGTTCGGAAATGACAAAAAACCGTTCCCTGCGCGAGCTTGTCGATACGGCTCAGCTGTTCAGGTACAAGCAGCCGGAGGATTTCGATTTCGGCATATCCGCCGCGCTCGACGAAACGCTGCGTCTGAAAAGCTGCGGTCTTTCCGACATAACCGAACACAAACCGCAGACGTCAAATCCGTTCGCGAAACTGTTCTCACGAAAAAAGAACGACAGCTCCGGAAAATCATATGAAATCGGAGCCAATGACGGTCCGTCGGATAAAAAATCCAAATCCGAGCCTGTTCTCGACGATATATCCTACGAAAACGCGGTATTTCTGGCAAACGAAGCGTTATCGCGCATAGACTCGGCTCTGACGAAGGTCACAAACGACGTTTACGAAACATTTTTCGGCATGTCTCGCGAGCTGATGTTCTATGAAGCCGCGCTGAACATACGCGGTATCTGCGAAGAGGGAGGCATCCCCTGCTGTATGCCGGAGATTCTTCCGGAGGAGGAGGATACGTTTGAAGCCACGGAGCTGCGGGAACTGCTGCTTATCAGCGGCGGAGCTACGGCTTTAGACATAGTGCCGAACGATATCTGCCTGCCAAAAGACAGGAACGGTATGCTGATACGCGGCATGACCGATACGGGAAAAACCGTTTGCCTTCGTTCAATAGGCGCCGCTCAGCTGCTGGCGCAGGCGGGGCTTCCGGTTCCCGCAAAAAGCGCGCGTCTGAGTGTACGCAGAGGATTCTTTTCGCATTTTTCGTCGGCGGAGGAGGAATTCATGGCGGGAGACGCAGCGGGCCGCTTTGATCAGGAAGCCAGGGAAGTGTCCAAAATTCTAAGCAGCCTTGAAAAATATTCGCTCGTTTTCTTTAATGAAACATTCCAGACAACTTCTTACAGAGAAGGAACCGAAGGCATGGCGAACATTCTGCGCATACTTCCGAGACTCAGCGCAAAATACGTTTTTGTAACGCATCTGACGAATCTATTTGAAATCATGAAAAACGACGGAGTAATCCTCGCGCACACGAGCGACGCCGTTAAATATAAAATTGAATTACAATAAAAAGGACTGATATTCAATGGATGAAAAAATCAAAAAAGGCGGCATATCCGTCGAAACCGAACACATATTCCCGATAATAAAGAAGTGGCTGTATTCAGAAAAAGAGATATTCCTGCGGGAGATCGTTTCAAACGCCTGCGACGCGGTCACAAAGCTGCGCCGTCTCATATCGCTCGGCGAAGTGCATGATCTTCCGGAAGATGATTTCCGCATAACGGTAAAGGCGGACAAAGACGAACGCACGATAACCGTTTCGGACAACGGAATCGGCATGACTCGCGAGGAACTCGAAAAATATCTTTGCAGCATCGCGCTTTCAGGCGCGCTCGATTTCATTCAGAAGTACGAAGGCGAAAGCGAAGACGCCGGAAACGGAATAATCGGTCATTTCGGACTCGGATTTTACTCATCGTTCATGGTATCCGAAACAGTAGACGTAATAACCCGTTCCTATGCAGGCGGACCGGCGACAAAATGGGTATGCACCGAAAACGGCGAATACACACTTGAAGAAACCGAAAAGGAAACGCGCGGAACCGACGTCGTCATGCACGTCTCAGAGAACGAGACAGAATTTCTTGAGGATGCAAAGCTGCTTGAGATACTGAGAAAATACTGTGCGTTCATGCCGGTTGAAATATACTTTGAAGGCGAGAAGAAGGAAGAGCACGAGCACGAGCATGACGAAGGCGACGAACACGAATGCGAATGCGAAGAATGCGCCTGCGGTAAAAAGCCGATCAACGACACGCATCCTCTCTGGCAGAAGAATCCCTCCGACTGTACGGATCAGGAATATAAAGATTTCTACCGCAAGGTATTCGGAGATTTCCGCGATCCGCTTTTCTGGATCCATATAAACGCCGATTACCCACTTAATTTCAAGGGAATACTGTACTTCCCGAGAATAAACCACGAATACGAATCTATCGAAGGCCAGGTTAAGCTGTATTACAACCAGGTTTTCGTTGCCGACAATATAAAGGAAGTTATCCCGGAATACCTTCTTATGCTCAAAGGAGTTCTCGACTGCCCCGAGCTTCCGCTTAACGTGTCGCGCTCATATCTCCAAAACAGCGGCTACGTTGCAAAAATATCCGGTCACATAACCAAAAAAGTTTCCGATAAACTTAACTCGCTGTTCAACCTTGACCGTTCCGCATACGAAAAGCAGTGGCAGGACATCAAGCTCTTTGTCGAATACGGCTGTCTGCGCGACAGAAAATTCTACGACCGCGTAAAGGGATCGATAATTTTCCAGGTAACCGACGGTACATTCGCAACGCTCGACGAATATCTTGAAAAAGCAAGCGAAAAACACAAGGACACCGTTTACTACTGCTCCGACAAAACCGTTCAGGCGCAGTATATATCCATGTTCAACGCGGCCGGAATAGACGTTATCGTAATCGACAAAATGCTTGACAATCAGTTTATCTCCATGCTCGAGCAGGACAGACACATTAAATTCATGCGCGTGGATTCCGATATCGCCGATGCGCTGAAGGGCGACGGAGAAGAGTTCTCGTCGGATAAGCTCGCCGATCTGTTTAAAAAGGTATCGGCAAACGAAAAGCTCACGGTTCGGTTTGAAAATCTGAAGGACGGCGAAACTCCCGCAGTTCTCAATATATCCGAGCAGAACAGACGTTTCGACGAAATGATGAAAATGTACAGCATGGGCGGAAACGACGTTCCGGAAAAAATGCCGGTTGAAGCTACGCTCATACTGAATTCGTCAAGTTCGCTGATAAGAAAGCTTGCGGAAAAAGCAGAGTCGGGAGACGACAGCGCCGAGAAAGCAGCGTCGCAGCTTTATACTCTTGCGCTTTTGACGCAGCGCCAGCTCAGCGCGGACGAACTCAAAGCGTTTCTGCATTCCAGCTTCGGAATGCTTGAAAGCACTCTCTGATTTAAAAATCGGCCAAAATTATTTTTCACGGAGAATCGAAAGATGAAATACGAACATAACCTGATCGAAAAAAAGTGGCAGGATCGTTGGGAGGACGACGGAATTTTCAAAGCCTCTGAGGATCATTCAAAGCCGAAATTCTACGGGCTTGTTGAATTTCCCTATCCGAGCGGCGCGGGAATGCACGTCGGTCATATCAAAGCCTATTCCGGACTTGAGGTAATTTCACGCAAAAGGCGTATGCAGGGCTACAACGTGCTTTTCCCTATAGGCTTTGACGCATTCGGCCTGCCCACGGAAAATTACGCAATCAAGACCAACACTCATCCCCGCATAGTTACGGACAATAATATCAAAAAATTCACTTCTCAGCTCAAACGCGTCGGTTTCTCTTTCGATTGGACGAGAACAGTTGACACAACCGACGAAAACTATTATAAATGGACTCAGTGGATATTCCGCAAAATGTTTGACGCAGGACTGGTTTTCCGCGCAAAGACGCAGGTTAACTACTGCCCGAACTGTAAAGTCGTTCTTTCAAAAGAGGATTCTCAGTGCGGAAAATGCGACATCTGCCACAGCGACATAATTCAGAAATCGAAAGACGTCTGGTATCTGCGCATAACCGAATACGCCGACAAGCTGCTTCAGGGACTTGAAGAAGTCGATTATCTCCCGAACGTAAAGCTTCAGCAGGAAAACTGGATAGGAAGGTCGGAAGGCGCTTTCGTCAATTTCGATCTTGCAGGCTGCGACGACAAACTCAGGATCTACACAACGCGCCCCGACACGATGTTCGGCGTAACCTTTATGGTAATTGCGCCCGAGCATCCCTTGATCGAAAAATACCGTCAGAAGATCGGCAATATCGACGCGCTCGACGCTTATAGGGAAGAAAGCGCGAAAAAGACAGAGTTTGAGCGCACTCAGCTTGTTAAGGACAAGACCGGAGTCCGCATTGAAGGCATTTCTGCAATAAATCCCGCAAACGGCAAAGAAATTCCGATATATATTTCCGACTACGTTATGATGGGATACGGAACCGGAGCGATAATGGCGGTTCCGGCGCACGACGACCGCGACTTTGATTTCGCTAAAAAATTCGGCATAGATATCATTGAAGTTATAAAGGGCGGCGACGTTTTAAAGGAGCCTTATATCGGAGAAGGCGAGGTGGTGAATTCCGGATTCCTCAACGGTATAAAGACAAAAAAGGAAGCGATTTCAAAAATGATCGCCTTCCTGACGGAAAAAGGCGTCGGAGAAAAGGGCGTACAGTATAAAATGAAGGACTGGGCGTTCAACCGTCAGAGATACTGGGGAGAACCGATACCGATAATTCACTGCCCGCACTGCGGAATGGTCGGAGTTCCGTACGAGGAGCTTCCGCTCAAGCTGCCCGACGTGGAAAATTTTGAACCTGGCGAGGGCGGAGAAAGCCCGCTTGCAAAAATCGATTCGTTTGTAAACTGCAAATGCCCGAAATGCGGCAAGGACGCAAAACGAGAAACCGACACAATGCCTCAGTGGGCGGGTTCCTCATGGTATTTTCTCCGTTACTGCGATCCGCACAACGACAGCTGTCTCGCGTCCGAAGAAGCGCTCAGGTACTGGATGCCGGTTGACTGGTATAACGGCGGCATGGAGCATGTCACGCGCCATATGATATATTCCCGCTTCTGGCACCGCTTCCTCTACGACATAGGCGTCGTACCCACAACAGAGCCTTATGCAAAACGGACCGCTCAGGGACTTATCCTCGGACCGGATGGAGAAAAAATGTCAAAATCCAAAGGCAACGTCGTTGACCCCAACGACATTGTCGAAAGATACGGCGCAGACGTTCTCAGAGTTTATATACTCTTCATGGGAGACTACGGTTCCGCGGCTCCCTGGAG
>JAQXSY010000117.1 GCA_029219205.1 Bacillota bacterium
CCGACGTGTTCAACATTCTTCTCCAAGTACTCGAAGACGGCGTTCTCACCGACTCCCAGGGCAGGAAAGTTGACTTTAAAAATACGGTAATAATCCTGACGAGCAACGTCGGAGCATCGTCTATAACCGGCAAAGGCGGAAGACTCGGTTTTTCAGATGAAGTCAATTCCCGGGCAAACGAGGCAGAAGAAATCAAAAAGCGCGTCACAGCGCAGCTCAAAGAGCTTTTCAGACCGGAACTGCTTAACCGTATCGACGAAATCATTGTTTTCAACCGTCTAAATGAGGACGACATTAAAAAAATCGCGTCTATTATGCTCGGCGAAGTCAAAAAGCGCATAGAAGCGCTTGGAATTGAAATTGAATTCGGCGACGACGTAACCGCGCTTATGGCAAAGGAAGGCATCGATGAGGTTTACGGCGCAAGACCGCTTCGCCGCGAGATACAGAAACGTATCGAAGACACGTTCGCCTCTGCCATGCTCTCCGGTGAAATCAAAGCCGGCATGAAGGTAACTGCGTCGGTAAAAGACGGAAATATCGCATATGAGCCCGCAGAAAAACAAGTAGTATAAACAAAAACTCCGGCAGAAACCGTTTAAACAGTCTCTGCCGGAGTTTAAGTATTCATACGAGCCGCTTATAGACGCGCGTATAAAGATAGGTTTTGATTTTTTCAAATTCATTTTCGCAAATCGACCTGCCGTATGTCATTATTTTCAGCGGAACAGAGCTCCGCCCGTCGGACAGAGCCGGCTGGATGTACGGATAATAATTCAGTACAAAGCCGTTTCTCTCATAGAATCCGATCCGGCGTTTTGAAATATCCGTATCCGGCAGCTCAACCTCAAGACAAATCATTTTATCATTACCGGTTAAATTTACAAGCTCGTTCAGAAGCCTGCTTCCGACACCGGCGTTACGATAATCCGGATCGACCGCAAAATGTTCGACAAACAGCGTATCCTCAAGCTCCCATACCGCAATAAATGCGTTGATAACGGCGCCGCCGTCATTGTCCGGCGCGTATATTACATATGCCGGGTCGCAGAACAGCGACTTTTGCCCGTCGTGCGTTCTGATTTCATCCAAAGGAAAGCTTTTTTCCATGATTTCATAAATCCGGTCGAATTCGTTCTCTTCAATTCTTTTCAGCATAGTCAGCTCCGAGAAAAAAATAAAAACAATGCCCCGCGCACGCCGTAATGACAGGTACGCGGAGCATTTTTATGATTACTTTGAATCGGGATTTTAAAGCGTCAGCCTCTGATGTTCTTGTACATAGGTCCGTATGCCGCGCATGCGCGATAGTCCTGACCCTCTTTGTCCATACCGAAAGCGTTCCAGCACGCAGGACGGAAGATCTTTTCTTCGGGCACATTGTGAAGGCTTACGGGAATACGGAGCATGGAGCAGAGCGTGATAAGATCAGCGCCGATATGACCGTAGGAGATAGCGCCGTGGTTAGCTCCCCAGTTGTTCATAAGCTCATACGCGGTCTTGAAGGGGCTGCCCTCCTTGCCGTCGCAGCGAGGCGTGAACCATGTGCAGGGCCATGTCGGGTTGGTACGCTCCATAAGTGTGTCGGAAACCTCGTCGGGAAGCTTAACGGTCCAGCCCTCCGCGATCTGAAGCATCGGTCCAAGTCCCTTTACAAGGTTAAGTCTTATCATCGTTACGGGCATTTCGGCTCTTGTCGTGAAGTGAGAGGAGAAGCCGCCGCCGCGGAAGTTGTCAAAGCCCGCTTCGCACCATACGGTTGCGTCGGTCATCTTCTTTATGTCTTCATCCGTAACATCCCACCACTGCTTCATAACGTGGTCGCCGTTTTCGTCAACGCATTCTCCGCAGGCGTCAAGGCAAGCAGCTCCGGAATTGAGCAGATGGATAATACCGCCGTTTTCCTTTGCTTTTCCTTCAAGATCGTAACCGGTTACACGCTTGGTAGCTTCGGGAGACCAGAAGGTGCGGACGTCGGCAAATATCTGTGCGCGTCCGGTAAGCTGCTTCATGAAGAGCATTCCGAGACCGTTCAGTATATCGTTTTCGGTTGCCAATATGATAGGCTCTTTCTTTCCGCCGAAATCGAAGGAAGAGTTGAGCACTGCCTCGGGATAGTCGCAGTTCGGCCAGTGGTCTGTCCACTGTCTCTGTCCCTGGAAGCCGGCAGCAATCGCATTGTGTCCGACCATTTCTTCTTCAAAGCCCTCGGGAAGTCTGTTATTACCAAGAATGAGATCCTTGATTATGCAGTACATCTTGATGGTGAACTCCCACTGCTTTTCCTTCTGCTCGGGGCTGAATTTGACGAAATCGGGGTTGTCGTCGCGGCCTTCCTTGCAGTGTTCCTTTGTCCAGGCAAGCGCCTTTTCATAATCTTCCTTATTGTATATTCCCTCTTCCATGCGGCGGAGAATCTCAACCTCGTCAACGGATTCAACGCGCAGTCCAAGATACTCTTCCATAAACGCCTGATCCATTATAGAGCCACCGATACCCATGCAGACGGAGCCTATCTGGAGATAAGACCTTCCGCGCATAGACGCAACGGCGATTGCGGCGCGTCCGAAACGAAGCAGCTTTTCTCTGACGTCGTCTGGAATGTCTGTAACCTGATCTCTGTCCTGAACCTCATGACCGTATATACCGAACGCGGGAAGTCCCTTCTGAGCGTGCGTTGCAAGAACGGACGCAAGGTATACCGCGCCGGGACGCTCGGTTCCGTTAAATCCCCAAACGCCTTTGATCGTCATCGGATCCATGTCCATTGTCTCCGAGCCGTAGCACCAGCAGGGAGTTACCGTAAGCGTTATATCAACGCCTTCCGCACGGAATTTTTCAGCACATGCCGCCGATTCCGGGACGCGTCCGATAGTCGTATCCGATATGATAACCTTCGCCTTTTCTCCGTCGGGATAACTGAGATTTTCTTCAAAAAGCTTCTTTACTGCAACAGCCATTCCCATAGTCTGGTCTTCAAGACTCTCACGAAGCTTCATGGGACCGCGTCTGCCGTCGATAACAGGGCGTATACCTATTACAGGATATTTCATTTTTTTATTTCCTCCGAATAATTAAATTTAGTATATTATACTATGCCTATGAGACTAAGTCAAGATTTACCGATATTTTTTACGCTTACTTAACGACCTCAACAGTCAGCGTTTCAAACAAATCGGTATATACGACATCCGCATTAAGCACACGCTCCGCGAGCATTTCGTTGAATCTTCGCGCCATATAGCTTACGCGCAGCGTTTCGAGATTTTCATCTATATACTGTTCGTCAAGCGGAAGTCTTCTGATAACGTAAAATCCCCCGTTTCCTTCAACAACGCCGCTTGTTTCGTTTAAATCAAGCGCTTTTACAGCTTCTTCAAAGAAAGAAAGGAGTTCTCCGGACGTAAAATATCTTCCATCCGGATTTTCATCCATTTTTGCGTCCTCATTGTACTCTTCAACAAGAACGGAAAAGTCCTCGCCGTTTTCAG
Source organism: Bacillota bacterium (assembly GCA_029219205.1). Classification (GTDB taxonomy): domain Bacteria; phylum Bacillota; class Clostridia; order Oscillospirales; family CAG-272; genus SUG1495. The sequence goes on from JAQXSY010000117.1 coordinate 3,492, forward strand.
CTCTCTGCGCTGCGGTTTCTGCGGCAGTGCGGTTTTGTGCAGCGTCGTCTTCTTCATCGTTGCAGAT
>JAQXSY010000118.1 GCA_029219205.1 Bacillota bacterium
GTCGAATATGCTCACGCCCGCGGCGTTGTTGTTGAGGGAGAGCTTGGAAAGCTTGCGGGAATTGAGGACGACGTAAACGTCTCCGCAGAGGACTCCTGCTATACTCATCCGGGAGAAGTTGAGGAATTTGTTACCCGCACCGGCGTTGACTCGCTTGCTATCGCTATCGGCACAAGCCACGGCGCTTACAAATTCAAGCCCGGCATGAAGCCCCAGCTCCGCTTCGACATACTTGAGGAGATTTCCCGTCGTCTTCCCGGTTTCCCGATCGTTCTTCACGGAGCTTCTTCCGTAATTCCGGAGCTTGTTCATGAGATTAATGAGTGCGGCGGTAAGCTCGACGACGCGATAGGCATTCCCGAGGAGATGCTTCGTCAGGCGGCGTCCATGGCTGTCTGCAAGATTAACATTGACTCCGATATCCGTTTGGCTATGACTGCGGGAATACGCCGCGTTATGACCGCAAAACCGGAAGTATTCGACCCGCGCGGCTATCTTTCCGTTGCCCGCGACGAGGTCAAAAAGATGGTTATTCACAAAATCACAAAGGTCCTCGGATCTGACGGAAAAGCGTGATTTTCATCTGCAGTTAATAAAAAGAGGGGGAGAGCTTTTTGGAACAAAGGCTCTCCCCTTGAAAAATTTCTGAAAACGCAAAGCGGAGTTTTTTATGAAACAGATTTCGGAATTTACCGTAAATTCGCATGAAGAGGATTTCAACGGTATAGTAAGCGCATCATCCGTACTCAGGTATATGCAGGAGACGGCAAATCTGGAACATTATTATTACGGTCCGACAACAGACGAGCTGAGGGAACGCAATATTGCGTTTGTGATCAGCCGTGTTGCGATGAAAATATACGAACCGCTTGAAGCCTTTGATAAAATAAAGGTTGAATCATGGCTTTACGAGAAAAGGGGATTCAGTTTTACGAGATTCGGAAGAATATGCCGCGAAGGAAAAACAGTTGCCGAATCTTCTGCGATATGGGCGATTGTTGATACAAAAACCGGCGAGCTGCTCAGAGCGGATTCGTTTGAGCCGGGCTTCGGAGCAGACGGCGATACAGTCGGCGTTCCGCTTCCGAGACTTAAGATACCAACCGGCATTGCTCTCGAAAAAACCGGGGCGTACAGAGTCGGATACGAAGATGCCGACTTGAACCGTCACATGAACAATACCAGATATCCGGATATTCTTTGCGGTTTTTTGCCGGCCAAAAGCGGCGGAGAGCACTTCATGAACGGAATGCGTGTCGTTGAAATGACGATAAGTTATCTGAAGGAGGCCAAACTGGGAAGCTCCTTTGAGGTTTATGCCGGAGAAAAAGACGGAGTGTTTTACATTCGTACCGCTTTAGAAAACGGAGACGTCGGAGCCGAGGCGTCGGTAACGCTTGAGGCTATCGTATAATTATTTATAAACTATAAATTTTTACAAATTCTATTGAAAAAGCGCTCGGTCTGCGATATAATTATATAGATTAATAAAATCAACGGAGGTTAATATGAATTTGTTATTAGCGGCGGCATCGGACGCGACGGGAACAAGCCAGAATAACGGCGGGAGCATGTGGATTTCTTTGATCATGCTTGCCGGAATGCTCGTAATTTTTTATTTCTTTATTATCAGACCGCAGAAGAAGCAGGAAAAACAGATTAACGATATGAGAAACGGTCTTCAGGTCGGAGATGAAATAACAACTATCGGCGGTATTATCGGCAAGGTTATATCCATAAAAGAAGAAACAGTTATGATTGAGACGGGTGCGGACAAAACCAAGCTTCGCATTCTTCGCTCTGCAATAAAAAATATTGACGTAAAAGCTGAAGACGCCCAGTAAAGAGGAATATTTTTACGTTCTTCCGAATATGAATATACCAAAAAGAATTCGGAGAAGGTTATGAACGTAAAAACAGTGATCAACGCAATTAAGGGCTGCGGAATCGCGGCATTTACCGCTGCGGTGCTTGTTTTGGCTTTGGGCTTTGCTGCGTTCAGCAGCAGGGATCCGGACAAAATGCTGGGAGTTTATGCATATGCCGCGCTGTATGCCGGAGCGGTCGCAGGCGGATTTGCCGCTGTGCGGCTTAATCGTTCCGATGGGCTTGCCTGCGGCGGACTTACCGGCGCATTCTATGCGTCTGTAATAACGCTTGTTTCGTTTTTTGTTGAAGGCGGAGGCTTGTTTTTTACGGTCGGAATTTTTCTTACGCTTGTCGGAGCGGCCGCGGCAGCCGGATTTGCAGGACTGCCGAAAGCTGTTTCAGCAGAAAAGCGCAGATTGATGCTGCTTGAAGGAAGAAAGCTTCCGAAAGCGGCGGATCGTAATCTGCCCGGTCAGAAGCGAAAGTAATAATATTTATTGCAGAAGCTGAGCGTTCGGACGCCGCTTCTGCATTAATTTTACGGAGATTTTTTATACAGAAAGGAAAAAACCGGATGATACATAAGTTTGAGCTTTGCGAAAGGTTTTTTGTTTACGACGAACAGAGCGGAGCGCTAAGCGAGATCTCTCAGGTGGCTTTTGAACTTTTGGAATATATTAATTCAGCTATGGAATCGCCCGATGTTCCGTCGGCGGTAAGGTACAGCATGGCAAAGTACGACAGCGCGCTGGTGAAGAAAGAATATGAAAAACTCTATGCGCTTCAAAATGAAGGAAAGCTGTTTTCTGAAGCCGTTTTGCCCGGAGGAATATGCGCCGGAGATGACGACGCCGAACCCGACGCCGTGTTCAGCTTCGGAGACGAGGGATTTTTCGACGAGGTCGTAAGGTTGGCGGATGAGGGGAAAAATCGAATTCTCGCCTTGCCGGACGGAGTGACCGAGGACGGTGTTTTGGATATAATCGGTAATTATGAAAAAATGGCAGAAGAGGTTGTTTTTCGCGCGTTTGACGGATGTCCGTTTACGTTCGTTCCGTTTGAGATGAAAACGGATGAAAATAATTCAAATTGTCCTGACTGCTGGGCCCGCCGGTATTGCGGCACACATGATTCTGGAAGCGTTTTGTGTGAGCTTGAAAAAAAGCGTGTAGAATGTGCGCTTTGGGTCCAAAATGAATTAAAAAATATGTAAAAAAGCCGGAACTGCGTAAGGTTGAATGTCCGCGGTTCCGGTTTTTGTTTTTATTTATGTCAAATCGTAACAGTATTTTCCGTTTGGATCGGCTGCCTTAATCAGTTCTTCTCCATCTTCGTCAAACGCAATACGCACGCCTTTGCCCATGGAATAAATGCCGATTTCGCCTTCCGGACGCTGTATGTATACGTTGTTTGAAAGCTCCGGCAGGCAGCTTGAATATTTGGGATCCTGAGTCAGCGCACAGATCTGTATTATCATTGAGCCCGAATTCCACATTATGTTGTTGCGGATTAAAAAATTTTTGGACGGGTTTAGTCCTCTGCCGCTTTTTATGTGAGACGCGCCGAGTCTGTCAAAACGCTGCATGCAGAAACCGCGCCCCGCGTCGCGCATGAGATTGTCTTCATAGATAACATCTTCTATATGACTGTCCGTTCCCGGAGTGATATTATACATAAAATATTCTATCGAATAATAACAGCGTTCCATTACGTTTCTTCTGAAGCGCACATTTGTCATCAGCAGTGTTTCATTATTTGCAAGCGTAATCTGGTGTGTGGCTCCGGCATCGAATATATCGTGGAAATAACAGTCTTAAACCGTGTAACGCTCGCATCCGCCGTATATTTCAACTCCGTTTCCGAAGCGTCCCGTATTCGGGGGCATCGCGTTCTTTTTTACGAAGAGATAAGAGCCGCCTATATATCCGAACTCACAGCCACGTACCGTAAGTCCGACAGTCGTCCCGGACGCTATGCCGTGACATCCGCCGTACATTATACACAGATTTTCAACCGTGACGTCGGAGCTGCATTGTATATCGACAACGTGGCGGTTAATGTTGAACTCAATAGAGGAAAAAAGGTCTCCGGGGTTGCCTCTGTCTGAACGAAGATACAATAATTGCAGAATCGGATCATAATAAAAGTGCAGATCATGTATGATGTTTGCGGGATTTCCGTTGAAAACCTCTTTTGTTGTGTCGTTTATTCCCTGTTGTTCATTGTAAACAACCTTCTATCCCCATGATTTTCCGTTGTCAAAAAAAATGCAGCCTATGTCCTCCGCATCAAACGGTTTATAAAAACGCCATATGTTTTTTGCGTCGGTTTTTATCCATTTTTTCGGATCGGCTCCGTCTTCGGGAGAGGCATACAAACGCGGCTTTTCACCCTTTCCGTACGCAGAATAGGTTACGCCGGGCTTCGCCTCTAACATTCCGCGCCAAATACCGCCCCGCTCAAAAAGAACGTACGCGCCTGCCGGTATGTTGGCATGGTTAATTTTTTCCAAAGTTGACCATGCCGAAGCAGGTTTTTTTCCGTCGGCAGAATCGCACCCTGTTTTTGATTTTTGATATGTAAAAGACTGTGTTTTCGGGAATGGGGTCATTAACGCTTTTTATCTCAGCAATTCGGTTCTCAAATTTCTGTAAAAGGCCGCGCTTTGTGAGACAAGTCAGTGTTTCAGCCATTGATTTGATCCTCCGTAATTTTTGACTTTGAGTTTTTTGTATAGTAAAACATCGGAATATTGTGTTTATGCAATATTCCGATGCTTTATAATTACATTCTGGACTTCATGTCGTCGCGGCAAGCGGCAGCTTTTGTTTCCGCTGCCTCAGGAGTTTCGGCGCTGACCATGCAGTACATCTTGACTTTAGGCTCGGTTCCCGAAGGACGGACGATGACTGCGCCGCCTCCTTCGAGCGAATAGAACAAAACGTCTGCCGACGGAAGCGGGATGTTGTCTCCCTCCGGCTCAAAAGGAGTCAGATAGTCACGGACATTTTCGACGCGCACACCGCCGATAGTTTTCGGCGGATCGCTGCGCAGAGCAGACATAATTGATTTTTTCTTTTCTTCGCCGCCTGCCAGACCGAGGTTGGCGCTGTAAACAAGCTCTCTGAAGCATCCGTATTTTTTGTCAAGAGCGTCGGAGGCGTCCGCAAGAGTCATGTTCTGCGTTTTGTAATGTGCCGCCATCTCACAAATCAGCATTGACGCAACCACGGCGTCCTTATCGCGTGCATATGTGCCCTTAAGATATCCGTAGCTTTCCTCAAAGCCGAGAATAAAGGTTCCGGATCCGGCCTTTTCATGCTTTTCGACGACTTCTCCGATGAATTTGAAGCCGGTGAGAACATTATACATTTTAACTCCGCTGCTTTCGCATATTTTGTCTGCAAGGGGAGTCGAGACGATGCTTTTTACAGCGTAGGCGCCTTCGGGGATGCCGCCGCTGCGCTTGTATGCGCTTATAATGTATTCGAGCAGAAGCGCGCCTACACGGTTTCCTGTGAGCGTTTTAAAACCGTCGTTTGTGCGTACGGCAACTCCGACGCGGTCGGCGTCCGGATCAGTTGCAACGATAATGTCTGCGTTTATGCGTTCCGCAAGCTCGGTTCCGAGCACGAACGCTTCTTTGTTTTCAGGGTTCGGGGATTTGACTGTCGGAAAGCTGCCGTCAAGTATCATCTGTTCCGGTACGGCGGTCAGCGTTTTCAGACCTGCTCGTGCGAGCACCTCCGGCACAAGCTTGTGACCTGCCCCGTGAAGCGGCGTATATACGACAGACAGCCCCGATTCTGCGAGCGCTTTTTTGTCAATCGCTTCGGCGAGCACACGCTTCATGTATGCCTCATCGGTATCTTTACCGATAACTCGGATCATTCCGCTTGCCGTGTATTTGTCGTAGCTTCCATCAAGCGGAGTCAGAACATCGTATTTTTCGATAAGCGCCGACACGCCGCGCGCCGTCTCGGGCGATATCTGCGCGCCGTCGGGTCCGTACGCCTTATATCCGTTGTATTCCTTTGGGTTGTGCGACGCGGTTATGTTTATTCCTGCGACCGTGCCTTTGAATTCCGCAGAGTGATAGCGTATTGCAAACGAAAGCTCCGGCGTTGGACGGGGAGAGTCGAAAATCAGCGATTTTATACCCATATCGGCAAGCGCGACCGCAGCGGATTTTGAAAAAAGCTCTGAATTATTACGGCTGTCATAGGCAATAACGACCGCGTTGTCTCCCGGGTCGGCGCTTTTGCTCTCAGCCAGGATATTCGCTGCAAATCCGCGCGTCGCCTGTACGACGACAGGTACGTTTATGGCGTTTGTTCCGGCCGTCATGATTCCGCGCAGTCCGGCTGTTCCGAACTCTAACTTTGACGAAAAGTATAAAACGATATCTTCTTCGGACATACCGGAAAGCTCTGCATACAGCGGATCCTTACAGGAAAGCGCTTCCTTCCAGCGTTTAAATTCGGTTTGGGGCGTATTTGTTGTCAATTTATGATCCTCCGTTAAGTTATAAGACTTTGTTTTTCTGATGTGGACGGTATTTTTTTGAACTGAACACGATCAAGGTCTGTAAATATGATAGTATATGCCGGAAGGTGTGAAGCGCGGCGCTTCGAGATGCAAAAAGCAGAGAAAACCTGATAAATTGCCGTTCCCGATTTCAAGGACAATATCGCATGAAAATCCTCCGTCAGCGTACGCGTCCGGTACGGAATCGATTCTGTGCAGGTCCAGACCGAACCAGCTGGCTGCCTCGAGAATATCGGTTACCGATGTTGTTGTCAGTCCGCGTTCGGGACCGGATAAGGGCAGAGAAAATCTTAAAAAAAACTGTGCGGTTTTGTCCGAGCATGGAAGCAGCTCGACGTTTTTTTTCAGTAACGCAAAGCAGGTCGAGCCGTCGCCGTCTGACATGGGAATATCGCAGGTCATGACGGTTTTCAGGTCGAATTTTGAAATCAGCGAACGAAATCTCGTAAGCACGCCGTCCCGTGAGTTTTCGATCGGAAGTATGCACAGCCGCGCGCGGTTATAATAAACATCCTCGCAGACTCCGGAAAATTCATCATTATATGTTACCGCCGCGTCTTCAAGCTGATCTGAAAAGCACAAATACGCCGCGTCTGCATAGTAATTTCTGAGATACGAAATGACGTTCTCGCCTTCTTCGGGGTCTTTGGGAAAATAAAACATGGGATCACTGCCCGCGAGCATAATATCGAGCTTTTCGCACAGATATACGCGTTCGAAGAGTGACTGCGCCTGAGAAAATGTTTCAAGAGCCGGACGATTATACGCAGGCGTGCTTTCATTTGTCAGAGCGGCGGATCTGGTGCTTGAAAATTCGGCATATATATCCGCAAAAGCGTCGCTCCGGAAAAACAGTTCCTCCGAATCGGCGTACGCCTCTTTCATAAGCCCGGCAAATTCCGTTATGTGAGCCAGCCGCTTTTCACAGAGTCCGCTTTGCTTTTCGTCGAGCGCGGCCAGGTTGTCGGAAATAATCCCGTAGCCGTTCATTTCCAAATCAGTTCTGAGTCAGAAGCCCGGAAATGTCGATTTCGGATGCGTCTGACCAAAGCTTTTCCAGATTGTAGAATCTTCTTGTTTCTCCGTTGAAAACGTGAACGATTACCGACGCATAGTCGAGCAGAACCCAGGTCGCGTCGTCAAGTCCCTCGATATGTCCGGGATATACGCCTGCTTCACCGAGCTTGAATTCAAGTTCGTTTGCAAGCGCTCTTATCTGCGTGTTTGACGTTCCGGTGCATATTATGAAGTAGTCTGCGATAACTGTGTGGTCAGTTACGTGAAGAAGCTTGAGGCCTCCCGCCTTTTTGGCATCGAGGACGCGGATGATTTCCTCTGCAAGCTGTTTTGGACTGGCGTTTTTCAGGGATATTTTTTTGTTTTCTTCCATTTTGCGCGTTCCTTTCACGTTTTATTTCTTTTCAACTTTATTTGGATCAAGAGGTATGTATATGCCGTTATTGTTAATGTCTTCGGCTGTTTTTGTGATTTCGTCAACGGTTTTTCCGGGACTTCGATAATAATTCAGCATTTCGGTGTTTTCGGATTCGGCAAATATCAGGTCTATGTCAAACAGACGGTCGGGTATAGGAGTTTCGAATACATTAAAGTACATATTCATTACGTTCAGTGTGGTTTCGCGGCACATAATGTAATAAACTCCTCCGCGGTAGCCGTCTCCGTCAAGCGTCATCATTCTTATATTTGACATATCAATTCCGAACGACTGCTTTGCAAAATAAATACATTCCGAAAGCTCGAGAGACGTTGTTACGTACTGAAACAGATCGGTTATGACCGCCGGCGCGGTTGCGGCAGTAAGATTTTCACGGAACTGGCGTATGAACGCGCTCATGAATATTTTCTGCGCGTCAACTCTGCCGATGTCGGCGAGAGCATACGCATATCTGAAGCGGACAAAGCCCTCCGCCTGAGTGCCGTTGAGTTTTTGAGTTCCTGCATTAAGGTGTATATACAGATCCTGATCCGGGTCTTCGTAATCGAGATCGTAAGGAAGCGTAACTGTGACGCCGCCAATGTGATCAACTATATTGCGGAATCCGGACAGATCGATCATGGCGTAATAATCGATTTTAATGTTCAGGCTGTTCTGGAGCGCTGCTTTATACTGCTCGAGCGCTGTTTTGACGGGATCGGAGGCTCCGTTTTTGACTGCGCGGTTACGGAGACGGGCAAAAACAGTGTTGATTTTGCCTCCCGTGCCGTCAACCTTTATGTAAGTGTCCCGCGGTATCTGGAGCAGCGTTGCTCTGCCGCTTTCGGTGTCAAAGTTAAAAAGCATAACAACGTCGGTGCTGCCGCTGACCTTGTCGAGACCGAGCAACAGAAAATTAAAGCAATTTTTCTTTCTTTTAAGATTGCCCGGATCAATGTTGATCGGATCATCGGAGTTTCCGGTTTCTCCTGTGTAAAGTGAGTGAGGTTCTGTATCCGGAGTTTTGTATGCGCTGTGAATTATATATCCGATACAAAAAATCGAGCATAAAACCGTGATTGTAAGAACTGTCAGAAGTATTATCAAACCGATTCTCGGCGCTTTTTTTCTTCGGCCGCGCTGAGGAGTTCTTTTTCCGTTTTGCATATTTTCTACCGAACCTTTCTTATCACTTAAGCAGACTGTTTCGGGCGGAAACCGTTGCGGGATGTATGTATTCTCCGTCCTGTATCATAAGAGAAAGCGTTATGTTCAGAGCTTCAAGCATTATCCGGTCGAGCTCTTCGTATTTGTCGGCGCCTTTTTCCTCCAGCGCGGAGTATAAATGCTCGCGAAGCAGCTTGCATTCGCTGTATTGGCGGTTTATTTCAACATAGTCTGCCAGATATACAAGCTTTTCAAACAAAGTCATGTCTTCTCTGCCGGTGGTATGCCAGCGTATCGCGCCGAATACGCGTTCGTCCGTGTAATCCGGATACAGCTTTTTTGCAAGATATGCTCCCGTAAGCTGATGAAACGTTTTCGGACAGCGTTTTGTTTCTTTATCGACCGTTGCTCCGAGCTCGTTTGCCAGATTGAGCTGCTCTGTTTCGGACAGTGTTTTCGTTATATCATGCATAAGCCCTGCGGCCATGAGCGAGCGCTTATCGTATTCGTTCATTTTGAATATTCCGGCAAGTCTTTCGCATTCGTCGGTTACGCCCAGAACGTGTGTGAACTTTTTTGGGTTGTTCATGCGCGCTTCGACTTCTTTTTTCAGTGTGCTAAAATCCATTTTTAAGATAATTATATTCCTTTCAGCTTTTGTATAATCCATTTTTTTCGATGTATTCGCAGAGTTGTGCCGGCATATAGCCCGAACAGTCCTCTCCGGCTGCGATCAGGTTTCTCAGCTCGGTTGATGATATCTGGTCCGGTATGGTCTTTATCTCTACCAACTCCGCACCGTACATCCTCCGGTAATAATCCGAAGCAATGGCAATTTTTTTCGTGTTTTCCGGGTTCGTTTCCCGCCTTGCAAGCGCTATACGGGCTAGTTTGAAAACTTCCTCCGGCATGTACCAGCTTCCGAGTGTCAAAAACATGTCGGTCCCGCAAAGAAAAGTTATTCTTGTGTCCGGCGCCGTAAAGTGACGCAAGGTTAGAACGGTGTAGCTTGTGCGCTTCTGCAGAATTTCGTACGGACAAAGCTCGATTACGCCGTTTTTGTCGTTTTCGTCGGTGTTAAATGCTATCCGCAGCATTTCGTAACGTATTAGGCTGTCATCCTGACCGTTGAGAGGAGAACGGTGCTTATGCGGAGGCACGTACGTTGGAATGATAAGCAGTCTGTCGAGCGAAAGCTGTCTTGCAAATGCGCGCGCCGACCTAATATGACCGTTGTGCGGAGGCGAAAAAGTGCCGCCGTATATTCCGAGTTCTGTCATTGCACCGCTCCTTTGGACTTAAATAAACTGAAATTGTTCCTGATATTAAAAATTTTTTATCTGACTCCGAGTTTTTTCAGCTCGTAAACAAACTGTCGAAGCGCTGCTCCTCTGTGACTTACCGAGTTTTTCTGTTCCGGCGTCAGCTCGGCAAACGTTTTGTCATGCGATTTTAAAAAGAACAGCGGGTCGTATCCGAAGCCGCCGCTCCCGCGCGGCGCAGTCAGTATGACTCCCTCGCATTCTCCTCTTACCGTGAAATCATGCAATGTCGATTCTCCGCTTGGACAAACGAGCGCAAAAACAGAAACGAAACGCGCGGTTCTTTTGTATGCGGGCAGGTCTTGCAGCTCTTTTAACAGCTTGAGATTGTTCTTTTCGTCGTTTGCGTGCTCCCCGGCATACCTTGCCGAATAGACTCCCGGTCTTCCTCCGAGTGCGTCGACCTCCAGACCGGAATCGTCAGCTATTCCAATGAAGCCGAGCGCGGCGGCCGCGGCCGCTTTGATTTTTGCGTTTTCTTCAAAGGTTGTTCCGGTTTCCTCAATTTCTCCTTTAAATCCGATATCGTCAAGCGAGAGCAGACGAATTTCACTGAGCCCGGACGCTTTCAGAATCGTTTCGATTTCGGCTATTTTCTTTTTATTGCGTGAAGCAAGAACGAAGTCCATATTTTTCAAGCGCGGCATAAGGCGTTCAAAAACCGAGAACGGGATTTTTTTTCAGCCGTGCCGCGTCCTTTCCTGCGTTTTTTGATTTTGATGTGTTTTTCAGTCGAACAATGCGCAGACAAATGATTCAGCGTCAAACGGCTGAAGATCCTCCATCTGTTCTCCGACGCCGATGAATTTGACAGGTATACCCAGCTCCTGTTTTATAGAAAAAACGATTCCGCCTTTTGCCGTGCCGTCAAGCTTTGTAAGTACCAGTCCGGTAAGACCTGCGGAGTTTTTGAATTCCTTTGCCTGGCTTACGGCGTTCTGACCGGTTGTTGCGTCGAGTACGAGCAGCGTCTCTCGCGCGGAATCCGGAAGCTCTCTTTCTATGACGCGGTCAATCTTTGAAAGCTCGTTCATAAGATTCTTTTTGTTGTGAAGTCTTCCCGCAGTGTCGATTATAAGAACGTCTGCTCCGCGGTTTTTTGCCGCGGCCGCCGCGTCAAAAACGACCGCCGCGGGATCGGAACCTTCCGTATGCTTTATCAGATCAACTCCGACGCGGTCTGCCCAAACCTGAAGCTGGTCGATTGCAGCGGCACGGAATGTGTCTGCCGCGGCAAGAAGCACTTTTTTGCCGTCCTTTTTCAGCAGGTTTGCGATTTTTGCGATCGAAGTCGTTTTTCCGACGCCGTTAACTCCGGTTACAAGTATGACGGACGGCTTTGTTGATAAATCGAGCGGTTCTCCTTCGCCGATCATTTCGGAGAGAATATCGCGAAGCGCAGCTTTGGCTTCTTCCGAATCGGTTATTCGGTCGGTCTTGATCTTTTCGCGCAGACGTTCGACCGTATCCATTGCCGGACCGACTCCCATGTCGGCGGCGATCAGAAGTTCTTCAAGCTCCTCAAGCAAATCCTCGTCTACCTTTACGAAGCTTTTGAATAAATTGTCGACCTGCTTCATCATTGACTCTTTGGTTTTCGAAAGACCTGCTTTTAATTTGTCAAAAAATCCCATTGTTTTGTTACCTCCGATTTAAGGCGCATACGGACTCAGTTCAGCTTGACACCCGTACGCTTTTCAATTTCCTCAACGTCCATTGCCAGAACCTTCGACACTCCTCTGTCGGGCATTGTTATGCCGTAGAGCATTTCCCCCGCCTCCATTGTGCCGCGGCGGTGAGTTATGACTATGAACTGAGTTGTTTGTGAATATTTCTTCATATAATCCGCAAAGCGGTTTACATTAACTTCGTCAAGCGCCGCTTCGATTTCATCAAAAATACAGAAAGGAGTCGGATTGACGTTCAAAATTGCAAATATCAGCGCAATGGCGACAAACGCCTGCTCGCCGCCCGAGAGCAGACTCAGGCTTTTTATAATTTTCCCGGGAGGAGCGACGTTGATTTCGATGCCGCAGTTCAGAACGTCTTCAGGATCCGAGAGTGAAATTTCGGCGCTGCCTCCGCCGAAAAGCTCGCTGAATACCTTCCGGAAATTTCTGTTGATTTCGTCTATCGCCGAGGAAAAACGGGTCCGCATTTCTTCCTCAAGCCGTATGATTATTCCATTAAGATTTTCTCTTGCGATGCAAATATCCTTGTACTGGCCGTTCGTGAATTCAAACCGCTCCCTGACCTCGGCGTATTCTTCGATTGCGCCGACGTTTACATGTCCGAGCGACTTTATGCGGCGCTTAAGCTCGGTTTGAAGTCTGACGGTTTCCGGACGGTTTTCCTCTGTTAAAGCGGGATATCCCAAAGCCGCCGCCGCACTGTATGTAAGTTCGTATTCGTCCCACATTGCCGCCGCCATTCGGTCGCGCTCTTCGTTTACGGCGTTCAGCGCGGCTTCGTTTTTTGTATAATCGCGGAATATATTCTCTCTTACATGCGTTTTTTCCTTTATCTCTGTACGCAGGTCGTTTTGCTTTTTTTCTCTTTCGAGATTTTTTTCGATAAGCTCGACGCGTTCCGCTTCAAGACGTGAAATGGCTTCTTCCGCTTCTTTTGCGTCATCCTCGGCTGATTTTATGCCGTTGTTTGCGGCTATAAGCTTTTCATTAAGCTCAAATACCTGTTTTTCGCTGCGTTCGGACTGTAAAATAAGCGCTTCAAGCGTGCTTTTGGCAAACTCTTCATTTGCTTCTCCTGCTTCGGCTTCCTTTTCTGCCGCAGCGCGTTCGACGAGAAGCGAATTGTACAGCGTTCGCGTATCGGCAAGCGCATCTGCCGCCAGTCCGCGGTCCGATTTGGTTTTGTTCAGCGCTTCCGCTGCCTTTTCAAGCAATTTTTCTGAGTTTTCAAGCTCTTCATTAAGGCGGCTGCGTTCAATGTCATACCGTTCGCTTCTGGCCGACAGCGAATCGATGTCCGACCGCAAAAGCTCAGTCTGCTTGGTTATAGACTCTATTTTGGAGCGGGTTACTTCGCAGCATGTGCTCTCTGCCTGGAGCATTGCGCCTTTTAAACGCGCACGTTCGCTTGCTTCGGCGGCTTCGTTTAAAATCTTCGCCGCCTTTTTTTCAATCTCCGCCGCGGAGGCTTCCGCGCTTTTGGCATCCGTTCTGAGAGTTCGCTCCTTTTCACGGAGCTGCTCTATTTCTGACGCTCTTGTAAGCATACCGCTGTCGTGCTTAACCGAACCTCCAGTAAACGATCCGCCTGTATTTATGAGCTGACCGTCGAGCGTTACGATTCGTATCCTGTATCCCAGAGCCTTTGCGGCGTCGGACGCGCTGTCAATGTCTGTGAATACCGACGTTCTGCCGAGCATATATCCTATAACTCCGGAATATTTTTCCTCGCAGGACGCAAGCGTGTCAGCCATGCCGACATATCCGCGTTTTGACGAAAGTTCACGAACGTTTACCGACGGCTGCTGCGCCTTTACGGAGGTTACGGGACAAAATGTTGCCCGTCCTCCGTTTGTTCGCTTCAGAAATGCTATCGCGGCTTTTGCGGCGTTTTCGTCGTCCGTAATAATGTTCTGTATGCTTGCCCCGAGCGCGGTCTCGATTGCAACCGAGTGTTCCTGTTTTACTCTTATAAGCTGTGAGACCGTGCCGCAGATTCCGCTGAGCTGTCCTTTTGCCGCTGCGCCCATAACATTTCTGACGCTGATATTGTAGCCTTCGAGCAGCTCGTCCATCCTTTTGAGCGAATCCGCGCGCTGACGAAGCGCGTCTGCGTCTGCCGAAAGCTTTCCGAACTCGCGCCGTTTTTCATCCGCTTCCTTCTTCAGGCTTGCGGCGGCCGTTTCTTTTTCATCCGCTTCCTTTTCGTCTGCTTTAATCGCGTCTCTGAAAAGCGCTTCCGCTTTTTTTGATTTGTCCAGTTTTTTCTGAAGCTCTTCAAGCGTTTTTTCATTTTCGGCAATTCCGGCTTCAAGCGAACCGCTTCTTCCGCTCTCCGCCTCGTGCGAGCCTTCAAGCGCGGACAAACTGAGACGAATTTCCGCAATTTCTTTGTTTTTACGGTTTACTTCGGCCTCTTTTGCCATTATCTCGTCTTCGAGTTTTTGATCGAGCTCGGTTTTTTTCGCTTCTTCTTCTTTTACGGCTTCGATCCGGCTGCATATCTCCGAAAGACGCTCTTTTGCCGCCTCTGCTGCTTTCCGAAGCTCCTCGGCGCGTTTTTTGGCTTCGTCCGTTTCGCTTGCGCGAAGTCTGATCTGTGCGTTGCCTGCGGTAATTTGTTCATTTATATGACTTACGTCATTTTTCAACACTTTAAGTCTGCTGTCGGCGCTGTGAAGCTGTTCGCGCATATTGTTCAGCTCCGAATCGGTGCGCTCCGACGCGGCTCTTCCCTTAAGCGATTCCTCATACAGCTTTTCGCTTCCGGTTTCAAGCCCGGCGATTTGGCTGTCGATCATATCGAGCGCAAACTTTGAGTCGGAATAAGCTTTTTCTGCAGACGCGCAGCGTTCTTTCTGAGACTTGGCGTCGAGCATCCAAAGCTGTATGTCGGCTTCCTTTTTCTTTTCGTACAGCTCGACATATTCCTTTGCCGCCGCGGCTTCTTTTTCAAGCGGCGCTATTCTCGAGCCGAGCTCGTTTATTATATCGGAAAGCCTGAGCATGTTTGCGTCGGCGTCCGCGAGCTTTCTTTCGGCTTCGTTTTTTTTGTATCTGTATTTTGAGATTCCTGCGGCTTCCTCAAAAACCGAGCGTCTTTCGTCGCTTTTTTGGGAAATTATTTCTGCGACTCTGCCCTGACCGATTATCGAATAACCGGTTTTTCCGACGCCGGTGTTCATGAAAAGCTCTGAAATGTCCTTTAAACGCACCGGACGGCGATTTATCATATATTCGCTTTCGCCGCTGCGATAATAACGGCGTGTTACGGTAACCTCGTCGTACTCAGTATCGAGTTTTCCTGCGCCGGATGTATTGTCGATAACAAGTGAAACCTCCGCATATCCCATGGGACGGCGGTTTGAAGAACCTCCGAAAATGACGTCCTCCATTTTTGATCCGCGCATGTTTTTTGCCGAAAGCTCGCCAAGGACCCAGCGCACTGCGTCGGAAATATTTGATTTTCCGCTTCCGTTGGGGCCGACTACGACGGTTACTCCGTTCTTGAAATTCAGAACGGTCTTATCCGGGAACGATTTGAACCCCTGAAGCTCCAATGCCTTAAGCCTCAAGCCATACCTCCGTGAAAACCATAATCCGCGCGGACTGTGTCCCGACTGCGGACTTTACAGTATAATTATGTTATTATATCATATGAGTATTGATTTGTCATGTGGGATTTTGTAAACAATTTCCGTTATTCGCCTTCAGCCATGCGTACGAGCGTTTCCTCGTCGATGACCGGAACGGACAGCGCCTGCGCTTTTGCAAGCTTTGAACCGGCGTCGCTTCCGGCGACGACATACGATGTCTTTTTTGAGACGGAAGAGCCCGCCTTTCCTCCGTTGCGTTCTATAAATTCGTTTGCCTCTTCCCGGGTCATTGTCGGAAGCGTTCCGGTTACAACTATGGTCATTCCGGAAAAAGGCTTGGCGGAGGCGTCCTCCTCGGCGTAATCGGATTCTGTTTTTACGCCGCAGGCTTTGAACTTGTCTATCAGTATCCGCGTCTGCGGATGTGAAAAGAAATTCACAATATTTTTTGCGGTTACTTCGCCTATGTCGTCAATGGCGGTCAGCTCGTTTTCGTCGGCCGAGAACAGAGCCTCAATATTCTTGAAGCGTGCGGCAAGCGCCTTTGCGGCGGAGCTTCCGACATGACGTATTCCAAGCGCGCAGATCAGTCTCTCCAGACCGCGTTCTTTTGACGCTTCAATTGCATAAATCAGCTTTTCTGCGGATTTTTTGCCCATTCTGTCGAGCTGTGCAACTTTATCCGCCTCAAGTGTGTAAAGATCCGCTATGTCATGTACGCCGCATTCGCTTACAAGCAGCTTTACGACGGCTTCGCCCAGACCGTCGATATTCATCGCGCCGCGCGAGGCGAAATATTCAATATTTCGCAGAAGCTGAGCCGGACAGGAAGAATTTGTGCAGCGTAGCGCCGCTTCATCCTCCTCCCTCATTACCTTTTCGCCGCAGGACGGACAGTATTTCGGCGTTTCGTAAACCTCTTCGTTTCCGCTGCGCGCTTTTTCGTCCGCACCTATTATTTCGGGAATTATATCTCCCGCCTTTCTTACGAACACGGTGTCTCCTATGCGGAGATCGCGTTCGTTTATAAGTCCGAAATTGTGCAGCGTCGCGGCGCGGACGGTCGTTCCGGCGAGTCTTACGGGCTCAAGCACCGCCGTCGGCGTGAGAACTCCGGTTCTTCCGACCGCCACGCTTATATCGAGAAGCTTTGTCGGTTTTATTTCGGGCGGATACTTATATGCGACAGCCCATTTCGGCGTGCCGGCGTTTTCTCCAATAATACCGCGCTCGGAAAGCACGTTTGCTTTGACGACGGCTCCGTCAATATCGTAAGGCAGTTCTTCGCGCAGGCCGCCTATCGACTTAACGAATCCGACGGCGTCTTCAACCGTCCGTACCGTCCTGCGCAGCGGTATTACGTTCATGCCGAGGGATGCGATAAAATCAAGCGTTTCATCGTGACGGGAAAATGTCTTGTCGCAGTACTGCAGATTGAAAATGAAAATATCGAGTCCGCGTGTCGCTGTGACGGACGGATCGAGCTGGCGCAGCGAACCCGCTGCGGCGTTTCTGGGATTTGCAAAAAGCGCGCTGCCGTTTTTTTCGCGTTCGGCGTTCAGCTTCTCAAAGCTTTCACGCGGCATAAAAACTTCTCCTCGGACTTCGATTACGCCTTTGTACGGTATTGTATGAGGAATTGATTTTACCGTGAGCAGGTTTTCCGTAACATTTTCGCCGACGTTTCCGTCGCCTCTCGTAGCGCCGCGTACAAGTACGCCGCCTTCGTAGCGGAGCGCAACCGAAAGACCGTCGATTTTCGCTTCAACCGAGTATTCTCGGTCGCCGCCTATTTTTGACAGGAATTCTCTTAATTCATCGAAAGAAAAGACGTCCTGGAGGCTTCCGAGGCGCACGGTATGCGTGACCTTTTCAAATTTTTCGGACGCTTTTCCGCCAACCCTGTTTGTCGGAGAATCCGGCGTTGATGTTTCGGGGTGCTCTTTCTCAAGCTCTTTGAGCTCGCGGAACATCATGTCGTATTCATAGTCCGAAATTTCGGGGGCGTCGTCTTCATAGTATTTTTTCGAATGATACGCAAGCTTTTTTCTGAGTTCCTCCGCCCGTTTCATGGGTTCGCTTTTTACGGCCATATTTATAACTCCTGTTTTGAATATGTTTACCTTGATTATTGACAATTACTCAAAATCCTGTTACAATATTAACATATAAACGGATAATTTTCAAGCCGTCCGCCTAAATCGCGGACAATTTTATATAAGCTGAGACTTTGACTGAAAATATTCTATATTTTTACATAAACGGAGTGAAGATTTTATGAAAACAAAAGCAGTCCGCATATACGGAAAAGAAGATCTGCGGCTCGAGGAATTTGAGCTTCCCGCTATAAAAGACGACGAGATCCTGGCTGAGGTAATTTCAGACAGCGTATGTATGTCAAGCCATAAAGCAGCGCTTCAGGGCCCCGACCACAAACGCGTTCCCAACGACGTTGCCGAAAATCCCACAATAATCGGTCACGAATTCTGCGGAATTATCCGTGAAGTCGGAAAAAAGTGGCAGGAACAGTATAAGCCCGGCGATAAATTCTCAATCCAGCCTGCAACCAACTATATGGGCAGACTCGATGCGCCGGGGTATTCATACAAATACATCGGCGGAGACTCAACCTTCGTAGTTATACCCCATGAGGTTATGGAATGCGGATGCCTGCTTGAATATAAAGGCGACGCATTTTTCTACGGTTCTCTTGCCGAGCCGATGTCGTGCATCGTCGGAGCGTTCCATGCAAATTATCACACGACTCCGGGAAAATACACTCATGAAATGGGTATAGTTGAAGGCGGAAATATGGCTATGCTTGCGTCCGCAGGTCCTATGGGTCTCGGCGCTATTGACTATGCGCTTCACTGCGACCGCCGTCCTGCGAGACTTGTCGTTACGGATATCGATACGGCTCGTCTTAACCGCGCGGCCGAGATACTTACTGTTGAAGAGGCGAAAAAGTGCGGCGTTGAGCTTCACTATGTCAATACCGCAGAGGTAGCGGATCCGGTCGAATATCTTATGGGCCTCACGGACGGCAAGGGATATAACGACGTATTTGTATTCGCTCCGGTAAGACCGGTTGTTGAAATGGGCGACAAGCTGCTTGCGTTCGACGGATGTCTGAACTTTTTCGCCGGACCCACAAAGCAGGACTTCTCTGCCGAATTCAATTTCTATAACGTACATTATGCCGCTCACCACATAGTCGGAACCAGCGGCGGAAATACGGACGATATGATCGAGTCCATAAAGATGATGAACGAAGGAAAGATCGACCCTTCCGCAATGATAACTCATATCGGCGGAATGAACTGCGTTATTGATACGGTTCTTAATCTTCCGAAGATACCCGGCGGCAAGAAGCTTACATACACTCACATCGAGCTTCCCCTGACGGCGATTGCCGATTTTGCCGAAAAGGGCAAAAACGACCCCATGTTTGCCGAGCTTGACCGCATTGTTAAGGGAAACAACGGACTTTGGTGCTCTGAAGCCGAAAAATATCTGCTTGCGAATGCAAAGCACATCTGAAAGTTTATAAGGTGAACGATATGAAAAAAACGACAGTTGCGATTGTGGGCTGCGGTAGAATTGCAAGATCGCATTTTCCCGCATTGGCGTATTTCGATGACGTGCGTATAAAGTATGCGTGCGACCTTATACGCGAAAAGGCTGAGGACTTAGGCGAAAAGCACGGCGCGGAAAATATTATTACGGATTATAAAATTGCACTTTCGGACCCTGAGGTGGATGCGGTATACGTTCTGACTCCGAACTACGTGCATTATGTCGTGACTATGGACGCGCTCAGAGCCGGCAAGCATGTTTTCTGCGAAAAGCCCGTAACGGTTAATTACGATCTTTCCGTTGAAATGGCAAAGGAAGCGGAAAAGCAGGGCAAGCTGCTTAACATCGGCGTTTGCAACCGTTACAACGAAACTGTTGAACGTATTGCCGAACTGAACAAAAACGGCGTGCTCGGAAATTTGTATCATGTATACTGCTCATTCCGCAATTACCGCTCTATTCCAGGACTCGGCGGACCGTTTACCATAAAGGAGCAGTCCGGCGGCGGAGTTCTGATCGACTGGGGAATTCATTTCATAGATCTGATCCTTTATATCATGGGCGGCGCCGAAATTAAAACCGTTTCCGCGGATATGTACAGCGAAATGGCGAAAAATATAAAGGATTACGTTTACCGCGATATGTGGGCGGGTCCTCCCGTTGAAAACGGCATAAACGATGTTGAAGATTATGTGACCGGTCATATACGTACCGACAAAGCGACCATAACCTTCTCCGGCGCCTGGGCGCAGAATATTGACAAAAGGGAAATGTTTATTGACTTTCTCGGAGACAAAGCGGGCGTGCGTATGGATTATTCCGGAAAATATACGCTCTATACGACAAGAGACGGAGTGCTTGTTGAGGAGCAGCCCGAATTTGAAAAGACAAATATGTACTTGCGCGAGGACCGTGCGTTTATTGACGCAATACACACGGGCGAGCACACAAGAAGCCACATCGACAACATTCTGAACAGCATGAAGCTGCTCGATTATATCTATCGTTCTGCAGAAACAAAGCGTGAAATCGTTTTATAACCAAAACGTAAAATTTTAAAATAAGGTTGAAAAATATCATGAATAACGAACTTATTAAGCTTGCCGGAATGTCAAACAAATACGGCGCGGACTCCGCGTATGTTCTGGCCGGCGGCGGAAATACGTCTTTTAAAGACGATGTGAATCTTTATGTCAAAGGCTCCGGTACGAGTCTTGCAACAATTAAGCCGGAAGATTTTGTTGTTATGCGTCTGGACTCGCTCAGCAAGCTTTGCGGCAAAACTTATCCGGAAAACGAAACGGAGCGGGAAAGCGCCGTGCTCGCGGATATGATGGCGTCAAGGGAGACCGGAGAGACGCGCCGTCCCAGCGTTGAAGCTCTGCTTCACGCGCTTTTCCCCGAAAAATTTGTCCTTCACGTTCATCCTGCGCTTGTAAACGGCATGACATGCGGCAAGGACGGATCCGATATAATGACCGCGCTGTTTCCTAAAGCTGTATGGATTCAGGAGTGCCGTCCCGGATATATTCTTGCAATGAACTGCAAAAAGGCGCTTGACGAATACCGTCAGTCCCACGGCGAAAACTGCCGTCTGGCGTTCCTTGAAAATCACGGAGTTTTCTTTGCGGGCGACACTGTTGAAGAAATTGACGCTTTGGTAAAAAGCGTTATGGATACGCTTGAGGCTCAGGTTGTACGCCGTCCGTCCGATGAGCCCGAAGGCGATGAAGACGCGGCTGCCGGACTTGCTCCCGCGATTCGTATGCTTTATTCAAAGGCATCCGGCACGCAAAATGCTGTTGTGCGCTATATCGGAGGACACGACGTGCTTTCCGTTGATCCCAATGCAAAGAGCGCAACTCCGGACCACATTGTTTATTCCGGCGCAAAGCATCTCGTTTTCGACGCGATACCGGATTATGACGCGCTTGAAAAGGCTTATTCCGATTTTGTGTCCGGCGGTGTGGTTCCGAAGGTTGTTTATGTTGCCGGAGTAGGCGCGTTCGCCTGCGGAAAGACTCTGAAGGAAGCGATGACGGTCGAGGCGCTCTACCGCGACGAGATCAAGGTCGCTGTTTATGCGGAATCGTTCGGCGGATATTCACCGATGAGCGACAGCCTTATAGATTTTATTGTAAACTGGGAAGTTGAGAGCTACCGCGCAAAGCAGAATAAATCCGACGCCTGCGGAGGCAGACTCTGCGGTAAGGTTGCGATTGTTACGGGCGCTGCTCAGGGCTTCGGTCTCGGACTTGCCGAGGCTATGGTTTCGGAAGGCGCATACGTAGTTATCGCCGATATGAATTACGAAGGCGCAAAGAAGGTCGCAGAGCGTTTTGAAGGTTCTCTTGCCGTTTCTGTCAACGTGACCGACGAGGAATCTGTAAAAAATATGATAAAGGAGACCGTATTGTATTACGGCGGACTTGACGTGTTTGTCAACAACGCGGGAATCGTCCGTGCCGGAAGCCTCGAGGAAATGACAAAGCAGAATTTCGAGCTTGTCACTTCTGTCGATTACACGGCGTTCTTCATATGCACAAAATATGCGACTGTGCCGATGAAAATTCAGCACACGGCGGATCCGGAACGATTCTTCGATATCATTGAGATCAACTCAAAATCCGGTCTTTCGGGAAGCAACAAGAATTTTGCCTATGCCGGAGCAAAATTCGGCGGTATAGGTCTTACGCAGAGCTTTGCAATGGAGCTTGCGCCGTATAATATAAAGTGCAACGCGATCTGTCCCGGAAACTTCCTCGACGGTCCGCTGTGGTCCGATCCTGTAAAGGGTCTGTTCGTACAGTATCTTAATGCGGGGAAGGTTCCCGGCGCAAAGACTGTTGACGACGTGCGCAAATATTACGAATCAAAGGTTCCGCTGAACCGCGGATGCCGTCCGCTCGACGTTGCGCGCGCGCTGTTCTACATTATCGAACAGGAATACGAAACGGGACAGGCGCTTCCTGTAACCGGCGGTCAGGAAATGCTTAAGTAAGCCCAAGCGGTATATGTGTATGAAGAAGACTGCACTTGCTTTAATCGCGTTTTTGCTTGCTTTTCTGACTCTTTCCGCCTGCGGACCTGCGGACAACCGTCCGGTTCTTGAAATGACAGACGAGGAAGCAAGGGAAACGCTGAAGCCGCTTATAGAGGCTGCATATGAGATCAACGAGATCTTTTTCGGAAAAGGACTGCCGTACGAAGGCGAGCCGAACCGCGATCTGAATACGGTTTCGACCGATTATCTGCCTGTAAGCGACGAGTCGCCTTACAGGACGATCGAAGAGATAAAAACGGCGGCTGAAAAGGTATATACAGTAAAATACCTTGAGCCGGTATATTCGATAATTTTCGAGGGCCTTACCGTCGATACCTCAACGCCTGATTATTTGGGAGAATCGGTCGCTCCCAGGTATAAGTTATTCGGAGATGTGCTTAAGGTAAATGCGCTTTACGAGGGTTATACGCTGAAAACAAAGCCTGACGCTTCGACAGCACACATAACGGAAAGGACGCCCGACTACATTAGGGTTAGCCTTGATTACACGGCCGACGGCGTAAAAGGCACAATGTCGCTTACGCTGGCAAAAAATAAAGACGGTTACTGGAGGCTTGACAGTCCGTCATATTGATTTTATCGAATGAAAAAGAAGGGACGTTAGAATAATGGCTCAGAAAAAAGCTAAATCCGCTCCAGCCGCGCAGGTGGAGGGAGTTGAAGAGAGAAGAAAAGCGCTTGATTCCGCTATCGCTTCAATAAAGAAGACATATGGACAGGGCGCGATTATGAAACTCGGCGAAAACGCTTCCATGAATGTCAGCGCAATCCCAACCGGGTCGCTCACGCTTGATTTGGCGCTCGGTATCGGCGGCGTCCCGAGAGGAAGGATAATTGAAATATACGGTCCTGAATCATCCGGTAAAACGACGCTTGCACTTCATATTGCGTCCGAGGCGCAGAAAATGGGCGGAACCGCCGCGTTTATCGACGCCGAGCACGCGCTTGATCCGGTTTATGCGAAAGCGCTCGGCGTTGACATCGACGAATTGCTGGTTTCACAGCCCGACAGCGGAGAACAGGCGCTTGAAATAACCGAGTCGCTTGTCCGTTCCGGCGCGGTTGACGTTGTTGTCGTTGACTCCGTCGCGGCGCTTACGCCTCAGCAGGAAATTGACGGGGATATGGGCGCGTCGCATGTCGGCGTACAGGCGCGGCTTATGTCGCAGGCGCTTCGTAAGTTGTCGTCTGCTATATCAAAGTCGAATTCCGTGGTTATTTTCATAAATCAGCTGCGTGAGAAGGTCGGCGTTATGTACGGAAATCCGGAAGTCACACCCGGCGGACGCGCGCTTAAGTTCTATGCGTCGGTACGTATCGATATACGCCGTACGGAAACGCTTAAGAACGGTGAAGAGTCGTACGGGAACCATGTTAAATGCAAGGTCGTCAAAAACAAAGTCGCTCCGCCGTTCAAAACCGCAGAATTTGACATACTTTACGGTCATGGAATCAGCAAGAGCGGCGAACTTATCGACGTTGCAATCAATCTTGAAATAATCGAAAAGAGCGGTTCGTGGTTTTTCTACGACGGAAACCGCATAGCTCAGGGCAAGGACAATACCAGAAAGTATATACTTGACAATCCCGAGCTTGCAGCGGAAATCGAAGAAAAAATCCGTCAGTGCCGTGACAAGCTTTCCGCGATGCAGGCGTCTTCACCCGAGGACGCGCTTGACGAGGCGGAGGAGGAAGACGACGAATTTGATCCGCTCGTACCGGGACTCGACGACACGGACGATGAATGACCGAGAAAATCAGCTGAAAGCTGCGATACGAACCGGGCTGAATATTATCGGATATAAGGATAATACCGAGAAAATGCTTCGCGAAAAGCTGGCACGGCGCGGATATGACTGCGATGTTGTGGAAGACGCTGTCGGCTACCTGAAATCTAAGGGTTATCTCAATGAGATGAAAATGCTCGATTCGGCGGTTCATTCGCTTGCGTTATCAAAGCTTTACGGCAAGCCGCGTATAATCAGAGAGCTTACCGCAAAAGGCTTTTCCCGCGATTCAATAAGCGATTATTTTGCATCCGGCGAGGCTGACGATATAGATTTCTTTTCCATTTGCCGCAAGGCGTTTGAAAAGCACGGCGGCGAGACGGACAGAAAAACGTACGCATATCTCTGCAGACGCGGATTCGGCGCAGACGAGATATCACGTGTTTTTCGCGAAAGGAAATGAGTCTGCTTTAAAATATAATTAATTCAATTAAGTAAAGGATTCAAACAAAAATGAAGGAACTTATCGGCAACGCCGTTGTGGGACAATCCGGAGGACCTACCGCGGCAATAAACGCAACTCTCGCCGGAGTAATACGCGGCGCGCTTGCAAACCCGAATATAAAAAAGATATACGGCGCGTTCAACGGCGTTGAGGGAATGCTTGCCGGCAGATACTGCGACCTGACGGAAATATGTGGAGACGAGGAATCGCTCGGACTGCTTGAAAACACTCCCGCTGCCGCACTAGGATCCTGCCGTCTGAAGCTTCCGAAGCTTGACGGAAGCGTTCCTGATGCAGACGCGACCTACGAAAAGCTTTTTGGCTTTTTCAAGAGTCTTGACATACGTTATTTCTTCTATATCGGCGGCAACGATTCAATGGACACAGTTGCAAAGCTTTCGGAATATTCTGAAAAATCAGGATACGACATACGAATTCTCGGAGTTCCGAAAACCATTGACAACGACGTTGTCGGTACAGACCATACGCCCGGTTACGGATCCGCTGCCAAGTACATTGC
>JAQXSY010000119.1 GCA_029219205.1 Bacillota bacterium
TCAAAAAGTCGGGAAGTGCGAACATGATGTGGCTGTGTTTCATTACCAAAAATATAAGGATTTGATTATCTGACGATAATCACAGATGATTTCCGGTTTGCTGAGATCTTTGCGAAGCATCTTTTAAGACCATAACAGCCAATGCGTCTTGAAAAAATGCCAACCGGAAAACCCGAGATTTTCTCGGGTTTTCTTCGTTTTTCGACGTTTTCCTCACTTTTTTGAAATTCGGATTTTAGTGCAAATAAAAAGATGCCAAACGGCATTTTCGAGCAAGGGAGTAGAAGTGAACTTTTGCCTTTTTAGGGGAAATGTTTGTGATTTTTCATCACAAGTATCTCCCCTTTTTATATTAAAAACAATAAAATTCATAAACGCATTGTTTGCGATCAGTTGTACTCTTCCCGATATGCTGTGGGGGAAAGTTTAGTTTGTTTTGAAAAAAATTTTGAAAATTCCAAAACATTTTCGTAACCAACAGAATTGGCGATCCGCGAGATAGAAAGCTCGGTATTGATGAGGAGTTTTTTTGCTTCGGAAAGCTTACAGCTTAAAATATATTGCTTTGGGGAAAGTCCGAGTTCCTGTCTGAAAATCCTATACAAATACGGTTGTGTAATGCCTATTGCGTTACAAAGGTCATTAACGGATATTGGCAAATGCAAATTCGTTTTGATATAATTGACCGAAAAATCAAGATATATCCTTGTTATCGAGTTTTTCGGTGTGCTTTCTACCGCAATGCAGGTGTTGAAAATATGAAGAAAAAGCTCCGAAATCCGCGTCATTGATGAAAAACTGTTTGTGACAGACATAAGCTGCTTTGCGATAAGATTAAGCTCATACAAATTATAAAACTTGAAAATTCCCGTTTCTTCGTTTGCGCAATGCCGCGAGAAAAAATATTCCATCACAGGCTCCTCGGAAATGACCCATAGAAATGACCAAGGCTCGTTTTCATCCGAATGATATTCTTCATACATACCCGGAACGATCAAAAAGCCCTGTCCTTTTTCCACCTTATTACCGTTGAAGCTTCCCTTACCTGACAAAACGTAGTGAATAATGTACTGATTTCTGACGGAAGGTCCGAATCGGGTGACTCTCGGATCGTCCGAAAAACCAATAGAATAAATTTTCGGAGTCTGTACGTAATCTGTTGCTATTAATTCGTATTTTTTCAAGAGCATCATCTCCTTTGTTATGATTTTACCATATACGGTTATGATTTGTCAATGTTCGATTTTGATTTTCTTTGATAAAATATCAAAAAACAAAAAAGAGGTGAAGAAATGTTAAAGGAAGATTTTTTAAGGCTTGGCGAGTACGCCGCCTCAGGATTATACGAAGAGCCGGATAGAAGCTTGTTTTATAGAAAAGCGCTGGGACTCAGACGATTTTACGAAAACTGTGAGCTTGCCGTTTACCGAGGGGAGTCGTTATATCCTTCCGGCGTTATTGCTCAAAAAATGAATGTTGTTCCGCATTATATGAGTGGACTTACTTTTGTATCGAACTCATTAAATGAAAAAGCACCGAGCCTTGCTGAAAAATTAAGTGAAGAATTCTGTGTCTATCACTCAACCGTCCCAAAAGAACACACGGTCGCGGGTAATATGTACACACATTCTATGCCGAATTACGAGCGAATTGTGAAGGAAGGGTTACTGTCATATATACCGAGAATAGAGATGATAAGCGACACTGATATGCGTGAAGGACTGCTTCACGTTATCCGGGGTATTGAACATTATATCATGCGATGCGTAATGTACTTGGAATCGGTTTCGGCAGATGAAATGTTGATCGCTTCATTGAAAAGGGTCCCGCTCTATCCTGCCGAAACAGCTTACGATGCTATCGTGGCTTGGAATTTCATTATGTATTTGGATAACTGCGATAATCTCGGATGTCTTGGCAAGGGGATCTTGCCATATTATAAAGGTGAAAACTTGATTCCATATCTTGAAAATCTTTATGATAATCTTGATAAAAACAATGGTTATTCTATGTCGCTTGATTCGGAATGCCCCGAGCTTACCGTACAGTGTCTTAAAGCGGCACACGGAAAGCGCCGCCCGATGATCGAGCTTTTCGTAGATGAAAGCACGCCCGAGATCGTATGGGAGGCAGCTCTCTCAGCTGTAAAAAGCGGTGGAGGGCAACCGGCATTTTACAATGCGGGCGTATTGTTTGAAGGACTTAAGAAAAGATTTCCAAGCATTCGGGATGAGGATCTTAGCAGCTACTGTGGCGGCGGATGTACAGAATCTATGTTTACAGGCTTTTCAAACGTTGGCTCTTTGGATGCGGGAATAAATCTTCTTTTGATTCTT
>JAQXSY010000120.1 GCA_029219205.1 Bacillota bacterium
AAATAAAAATGCAATTTTTCCCAAAAGATGTGTGCGGAAATCGGCTGTTCTCCAAACGGTTCCCGGAACGTTTCCCATGATGGGATTTCCAGAGAAAATCCGTGCTTCTCGGCGGATTCCTTCAGAAAATCAACGGTTCGCTGATATTCCTGAAACACACAGGCATAGCCGAAATCCCCCAGCGTTTTGAATTCCTTCCGCTTGGCCGAAAAACTATAATAATCCGAATAAACGTTCACACAGGGAGTGTAGTTGGCGGTATAACGATATTCCATACTCGTTCTCCTTTTGATAAAAATTGTAACAATTCTATATTGTGGTTATTTATTGCAATAGATGCTCCTAATACACATGGAAAAATATCCTCTCCAGGTGTTTCCGAAGTAAACTATCATAGCGGTCAACATAACCGCCGCCACATACAGCAGCAACTGTTGCTTTCTCCGAGGTCAAAGTCATTCTCCGTTCTGCACGGAGCTTTCCACTCTTTCTTATTATATCCATATATTACCATAAAATATTTTGAAATATCAAGAAATGTTTTTATCAATAAACATTAAATCTGGTGTTATGTTGTGTCAGCACCTTGTTATGGAGCGGCAGCTGTAATATAATATAAATGCAACATAGGTAGCCAAAAACACCGTAAATCTATTATACGAGGAGCAATAAAGATGAAACGCCTATTTTCTTTCATCGCCGCACTGCTCGTTGTTTGCAGCGCATTGACCGGGTGTGCAGGCAAAACAGGCTCTTCTTCCGCATCTGATGAAGAAAGCATCGCAACGACTACTGCATCGCAAACAGGAACAACGTCAAGCACAACGGGAAATGAGCCGAAAGAACCGCTTTCCCTTGAAACGCCGGGCGGCGCGGCGATTGTCGGAAAGATAAAAAAAGACGCGGACGGCTGGTATTTTGAACCCGAGCAGCCGCTGACAGTGAAACTGACCTACTTCCCGGATAATCCCGAGATTTTTGAAAATCTGACTCGCATCGCGATGTTTGACGTGAGCGATGACGGCGTTAACAAAACCATTTATCAGGACAACACCGTGACAATCCAGGGCATTCTTCAGAATTACCGCGGCGCCGGTACACTGTATTTTTACCCGTGCGTCGTGGAGTGGGGCAAAACGGTGAAAATTGGGTATGCCATGCCGGATTTGGATTATCCCTCGCCCGAACCGCCGACATACGATCCTTCTATTCCGTTACCCGCCATTATGCAGCCTGTTATGAAGGACGGACATTACGAATATAACCCATACATTTTGACGAAAAACACGTTGGAGAACATGGGAAACAGCTTTGCGGACTTTTATATAGATTTTGTAGACGCGTGGCTTTCCTATAAAACAAGCTGCCCTTGTCCGGATAAGAACTACGCTGACATGTTTGCCTCCGTTCTATTCTACGAATTTCCTCTTTTCACGGCGGACGGCGAGTACGATATGCAAAACGGCTATGACGCGGGCACACAAACCCTGAACTGGAGTTATACGAGCAAAAGCAAAGCCGAGCATGACAAGCGGATTGCTGATTTTAAAGCAGCGGCCAATGCTTTTTTGGAAAACGTGAACCCCTCGGATTCGGAACAGCTCCGTGCGCAGGCTCTTTATCACGCCTTCTGCACCTGCCAGACTTACGATTATGAGGTTAAGGATTCAAGAGAACGCGTGGAGGCGTATTACGCCTATACCTTAAAGCGCGGGGTATGCGTCACCTTCGCTTGCGCATTGTCACAGCTGTTGGCACAAATCGGCATTGAGGCGACGCTCGCCTCCGGCGATACCGCCCAAGGTGAATCGCATGTCTGGAATATTGTTACGCTCGATGGGAAGAAATACTTTTGCGACAGTACATATGAGCTTACATGGCAAAACGGAACAGCCTATGCATATTTCGGGATGACCATGCAAGACCGTTTGGAGGACGGCAGCGGATTTTCAAAAGACGGCATCTATATCGGCACATTCAATTCTCTTTCTGCTGACGAAGTTGTGCTTGCCGATCGAATACTGCAAATAAGATAAAAGAGGAGTGGGGGCGGGGTATAGGGGCCCCCCCAGCCTCAAAAACCAAAATTGTT
>JAQXSY010000121.1 GCA_029219205.1 Bacillota bacterium
CTGAACTTCCAAAGCGGCTGCTTTTTTTGTTATATCAATCATATGAAGCATGCGTGAATAATCAGCTCCTCAACTTTTTGCATAACAGCATATACGTGAGCCGGCTCGGTCAAAGCCAAGAGAATATAATAAACGGTTTCAGTCAGCGGAAGTCTTTTGTCCAAGTTCATAAGTGTGCCTCTTATATACGGTTTTGTATATATTTATGATATATAGCAAAACTGTATATGTCAATACTGCTGTGGGGATTATTTTTGAGATAAATCTTAAAGGAAGCGGCTTTTCTGCCGTTAAAATTCGTGATTTTTCATGTGAAAAAATACCTTTTAAATAGGCATTTGCGGCTTTTTAATTACATATTGACAAAAGCTTTAATTACAAGTACAATAACATTACCGGCGGTTATTACCGCCGGTAATTTATCCTTTGGCGCCGTGTGAAAAAGAATACTGCAAAAAAACAGGCCGTTGAGACGGCGGTTGTTATTTAAAAACAGCGGCAATTAATGTTTAAACCGATATTGACGCAACAGAAAAAGCAATCGTCATGGCAAACGCGGTATTTTTTTTAATCCCAAACGGTCTTTATGAAGACTTCCACGATAAAGACAAGCGATGCGGTGCCGCGCGACGCCGATGTTTATATTATCGGTGATAAAATGTTATATAGCAAATGAAGCAATACCGTATGTTCAAGCAATTTATTAAAGGAGAGTGATACCGATTGGAATTTGAACTGATTTCATTTACCTCCGGCCTGATACAAAAACAAGCGGTTGATGAAGTTGTAAAATGCAATGACTACACAGAACGGTTTGGACTTGTATTATCGCAGGAGCAGGCAAAAGCGCTTGTGGAAACTCGTTTTGTCTCGCTGCAAAATAACGGACGCATTGAATTCGGAGGCGGTGTCATAGAAAAAATTATCAGGGCGTTTTGCGACTCGCCGTATATTTCAATGCAGAACTATGAGCAAACGATTCACGAGCTGATTGAAATGTTTTACTATTACAAAAACGAAACAATGGATTTGATTTCGGATGACGATTTGATAAAATTCATGAAATCGTCTTTTGACGGCGTTTGTCAAGGGTCTCTTGAGCTGTTGTCGGGACACGAATTGTATCGTTTGGCTGAAAATCTGCGCTATGGGCATCCCGGTGAATGCACAGAAGAAGGCTTTTTTGACGGTGAGGAAGAAAATGATGAATAATGAACTTGAAAAAAAACATCTGATAGACAAAGCTCGATTAAGTGGCGACAATTATTTTCAGTCCCTGATTGAACAAGCCTGTGATAAAGGCATTTTAGGAAAAAGCGATATTGAACGCATACAGTATGAATGTCTTTCTCTCTTGGCGGAAAAGGTCGAACGCTATAATTCGGGCGACAGCAGCTCAATTAGGGTTGAAAAAGCAAAAGAGATTCTGGACTCAATCTTTTTTACGATAAGTTTGTGTCTGAAAGCGTATCTGCAGCCGGAAGATGCGGCCGCTTGCTTGCTGCATAATCCGGTAAAAGAGCTGTATCGGGACGGGCGAAAAAAGCTTGACATAATGCTGGCAGCAACAAAAGCGGTTCATGCAAAACTGACGTCTCAGCTTATTAATACGCCGAATGTTTTTTACAGTTCGACGCTTAAGGACGGTATAAACGGTTTTTTCAAACTGTATCATCCGGATTTTTTTGCGCATGAAACTCATATAACGGCGGATTATCCTCTGTTCAATACAATTCCGAAACTAAACGGAATTGAATTTATCAGAGCGTATGTCGGAGCGGCGTATTATGAAAATCAGTTTTTGAAAAACTTTTCCGCCGATAATATACATCATCTGCTTTGCGGATGCGATGAAAATTATCAGGAACTGCTTATTAACTTATACGAACCGATTTTGACGGCGTCGCTTGGCTGCGTAACAGCCGGAATCGACCCGTATCGTCTTGACATTACGCTGCAGGGGATTGATTTAATTGAAGATAAATTCGGGCAAAAATCAAAAGCGGAAATTTCGGAGATTGTTTCAAACGCTGCCGTGATTTTGTGTGAAAAGCTGAAATGCTCCGAGGGGCTGTCCCGTTATATTCAAAACAGCCTGGAGAAAATTGTCGATATAATCAGCCGCGGCGTATCCGAAAATTCGCTGAATCGAATATTTGTGCTTCCGGCTTATCCGGAGGATAAGCCCAAAATCATTTTCTCGTACGGCACAAAAATGGACGATGAGCTGTACCGAAATGTGATAAATGAAATTTCGGAGTGTGGTTCTCTGCGTGATAAGATTTTAATTATCAAAGAATACATCCATTCTCTTGCCGATTTGGAAGATGTGCTGTTAGACACGGAAATGAATTCTCCTGAAATTCAGGCGGTTTTGGAAGAGTTGAGCTTGTACGAAATTGCGGCGCTTTCAAAAAAGTACTTTCTGTTTTTTGATGCCGACACAACGAATTATCGGGAGAGGGAGATGCTGCTTCGTGAAAGTCTGAAAATTTTTGTTTCCGCGCTGCCCCCGGAAAAGCAGGAAATGTTAAAAAAGGCAGTATCTGTCCTAAAGGAGGAATAAAAAGAAATTTTAACGAGAATTATTTTGTTTTATATCGGAAAAGAATGATTTTTTCGGAAAAGATTGATTTTTTTCGAAAAAAACAGCGCATAAAAAACAGCGAATAAAGGAATGAAGTTCCTTTGGGAATATTTTTTTCTTTAGCTTTCGTTTCGGCCCAATTTGTTAAAAAAATATTGACACAGACATTGAAAAATGTTATAATAAATTATCTTTATATAACTGTATTTCCGACATATTATTTTTTGCGTACGCTTCAGTCTCTTGAGGTTGATGGTTGGCGCTGCGCAAAACTTATAATTGTGTCGGCAACACGGTTAAAATGAAATATTATAAGGAGAAAAACGATGAAGAAGTATCTTTCTTACATTCTTGCACTTGTGCTTGTAGTTGCCATGGTTCTTCCGCTTGCATCCTGCAACACAACAAAGACTGGCGATGATACCACGCCTGCGAATACAACAGCAGATCCTGGTACAGACCCCGGCGACGTTACGACAGGACCCGCGCCTTTCATTCCTGAAGGCAAGACTCCCGTTGTGTTCAGCGGAAACTATACTTACCGCGATTCTGTTTCTACACTTTCGTCAAACTGGAATCCCCACACATATCAAACTAATGATGAGTCTTACCCGATAGATTTCATAGCTGTAGGTCTTTACAGCATTTACTTCAACGACGCACTTCGTCCCGTTGAAGGAAAAGAAGCATACAACGGATATATTTTTGTTCCGGAAATGGCTGAGTCTATGCCTGTTGACGTAACAGAGCAGATCAAGGCTATGGAAGGTAACCCCTACAAAATTCCTGAAAGCGCAACCAAGGGCTACGCTTATACCATCGACCTCAATAAGAATGCAGTATGGCAGGACGGCACACCGATCAACGCCGACACATACGTTTACTCGATGAAGCAGCTTCTTGATCCTGCGATGAAGAACTACCGTGCAACCGATTACTTTGCAAACAACCTTTCAATCGCGTTTGCAGAGAATTACTACTATCAGGGCAGCACGTCATATTCTATCCAGAACATGACCGCTCAGCAGCTTCTTGATTCCGGTCTCACCATTGATCAGATCTATATAAACATCAAAGATTTCTGGAATATGACAACCGCCGACGGCAAGGATTATGTCTGCGCTGCCGATGAGACGCTCCACAGAGACCCCGGCGTTGCAGAGGATGATCCTGAAGCATACATTTCCGGTAAGTACCTCTGGGATAACTATATCGGACCGGGTGCATCCTATCACGGTTATGGCGCCGACTATCTTGCAACCGCAAAAGAGTATGCTGCCGACTTCAGCTTTGATAATGTCGGAATCTTCAAGAGCGGCGATTACCAGATAACAATAGTATTCTCCAAATCTCTTGCAGGTTTCAACCTTCTTTACAACCTTTCCGGCAACTGGATCGTTTATCAGCCTTATTATGATGCTTGCAAGTCTCAGGTTGAAGGCACCGACGCATGGACAACAACCTACAATACAAGCGTTGAAACAACAATGAGCTACGGTCCTTACAAGCTTACCCAGTTCCAGAGCGACAAATCGATGCGCTTTGAAAAGAACGAAACCTGGTACGGATATTCTGACGGCGTTCATTATTATCAGGATCCCGAAGACGGCGAAATCTATCCGATGTACCAGACCACTGCTATTGACACTCAGGTTGTCAGCGAGGCTTCGACAAGAAAGCTTATGTTCCTTAAGGGACAGCTTATGACCTATGGTCTCCAGTCCGAGGACTTTGCTGAATACAGAACCAGCGAACGTTGCTATCAGACTCCTTCCGAAACATTGTTCTTCTTCCTCTTCAACGGCTATATGGATGCTATAAAGCAGAGAGAGAACAACGAAGGCTTTGATACTTCAAAGTATGACCTCGAAACCATGACGCTCATCTCCTTCCGTAAGGCTATGGCTCTTACATACGACAAGAGCGCTCTTTGCGAGGCTGTTTCTCCCGCACGTGCCGCAGGCTTCGGCCTTATAGGCAATATGTACATTTACGACCCCGACAACTGCCTCAAGTACCGCGATTCCGAGCAGGCAAAGAAAGTACTCTGCGATTTCTACAGCGTTGACGTAAGCAAGTACGCTTCTCTTGACGAGGCTGTTGATTCCATAACCGGTTACGACCCCGAAGGCGCAAAACTTTTCTTTACCCAGGCCTTCAATGAAGCAATTGAAAAAGGCTATATCACCGACGCTGATAACGACGGAAAGTCTGACCAGACAGTCAGAATCGAATATTCCGCTGCCAGCGTAAGCGATTTCATAACAAAGACGATCGATTACCTTAACTCAAAGCTTTCCGAAGTTCTTGTCGGAACTCCTTTTGAAGGTAAGATCGAATTCTACGTATCTGCTCCTTACGGCAACAACTGGTCCGAAAAACTCAGAGACGGTCTTTCCGACACTTCTCTTTGCGGTTGGTCCGGTTCAAGACTTGATCCGTTCAGCATCATGGACTGCTACACAAACAAAGAGCGTCAGTACGATGCTAACTGGTTCAACGCAGATGCAACGAACATGACTCTCACAATTAACGGCGAAGAGCTCACCATGTCTCTTACCAACTGGAATCTTGCTCTTAACGGTGAAACAATCACTGTTGACGGCAAGGATTACAACTTCGGCGACGGAATGGCTGATGTTTCTGTAAGACTTGATATTCTTGCAGGACTTGAAGGCGCAATCCTTCAGACCTACAACTACATCCCGATGATTCAGGATGCAGGTATGTCTCTCCTCTCCTACCAGGTATACTATGTTGTTGATGATTACAACCCGATTCTCGGTCGCGGCGGTATCACATACCTCAAGTATAACTACACGGATGAGGAATGGAGCGCTTACGTCGCTTCTCAGCCCGATTCCACCCTTAAGTATTGATTTAAGGATCGATAAAAACCCGAATATGGGCGTGGCGAATGCCGCGCCCATATTCGGAAAACTTTTCCGAGATAAATTCCCAAAGTAAATTCCACAGTGGTTTTGCGGCGGAATTTAGTCTGGGTATTTACAGAGAGAACTTCCGATGCACTTTTTGATGCCTCGGAATTTCTTGCTATTTGTCGGAAATATTAATTATTTAAAGCGGGAATGCGTTACCATAATGAACGCCGTCCCAGCTGGAGGAACAACATATGCTAAAATATACGTTGCAGAGAGTAGCGCTCATGTTGATGATATTGCTGATAATATCTTTCATGTGCTTTGTTCTTGTAAGGATGCTGCCGTTGCCGGAGCTGCCCATAGGAGATCCTCACACAGCGGTTATAGAGGCTCAGAGGGAAGCGTTTGGATATAATAAGCCGTATCTTGTCCAATTTGCGATTTTTTTAAAGAATGTTTTTACAAAGTTCGACTGGGGTATAAGCGACAAGCTTTATTTCGGTCAGAAAGTTATTGACATATTCTATTCCAAGCTGCCGGCTACAATGCTTGTAAATTTTTATTCGATAATACTCAGCATCCCGATCGGTATTATACTCGGTATCTGGGCGGCGCTTAAAAAGAATACGTGGATTGACCATACTATATCGACTCTGACAATGGTTGTTATTTCTGTTCCGTCTTTTGTCTATGCGTTTTTAATTCAGTATTTTTTGTCATTTAAACTGAATTTGTTCCCGTTTTTAATGAAGGGCGGATACGATTATTTTTCGTGGAGTATGTTTGTCAGTATGATACCGGCGGTGCTGTCGCTGTCATTCGGAGTTATCGCTTCCTTTACCCGCGTAACAAGAGCGGAGCTTACTGAGGTTCTGACAAGCGAATTTATGATGCTTGCAAGAACAAAAGGACTCACAAAGCGTCAGGCAACCGTTCGCCACGCAATGAAAAACTGCATGGTAGTTGTTCTTCCTGCAATATTCGGAGAATTTATCGGAATAATGTCCGGTTCTCTTATAATCGAGGGTATCTTCTCGGTTCCCGGCGTCGGCAGACTTTATCTGAACTCAATAAACGCGCCGGACTATAATATGTTCCTTCTTCTGACGGTTTTCTATACGGTCGTAGGGCTTCTTGCAAGTATTGTTGTCGACATTAGCTACGGCTTTATTGATCCGCGTATCAGAATGGGATCAAGAAAGTAATTTTTACCGAAAGGATGTAAAGAAATGGATAATACATACGAACATATCCCGAAGGAAAAATTTGCTTTTGCCCAGCTTGATGCAAATATTCACGACAAAAAGCTCGAAACAAAGTCGCGCGGATATTTTGCTGACGCCATGATCCGGTTCAAGAAGAACAAATCGTCAGTCGTTGCGGCGTGGATAATCGGTTTTCTTGTACTCTTTACGATCGTTGCGCCGATTATATCTCCGTATTCAATAAACGAAAAAAACAATACATACGTAAACTTTCCGCCGTTCATAAAAGGAATTTCCGACTTAAATATCGGAATTCTTGACGGCTCGACAACGCTTGACGGCCAGAGCGAAACCCAGCTCGCACAGCTTCATGCCATCGGAAAGGAAACCGGAATGGATCCGGTAATCGGCATTGTCGGTACTCATTCAACGATTGTCAAGATCAGAGGAAAGGATACCGTTGTAAACACATATAAAGTAAAGATAAATTCTTATTATAAAGTCGGAGTTCTGACCCGCAACGTTTCCTTTGAGGAATTTGCAAAGATACAGGAGTTTCAGAACGAAAGCGGACTTCAGGTTTTGTATCCTTACGTTGAAAACAAAGATATTTATGTAAATATGAGCGAGGAAGATGCAAGAAACGTTCCCGCCAATTCAAACATTTGGTATCAGTGCAAGGATGCAAAGGGGACGCCGATTCTTGACGCGGACGGCAATCTCATACCCGCATATATGACAACCGCGGACAAAGCCGGAGCGGAATACAACAGTCTGCGCATTCCAGGTGACGACGGAAGCTATGTTTACAGCATTGCAAAATCCGGCTCTGTCAACATACGCGTCTGCTACTTTAATTACTACCAGTACCTCCAGTGGAAAAACGGCGGAGAATATCACGAGCCGATGTACATTTTCGGAACAAACAGCATGGGTCAGGACCTTTTCTGCGCAATCGGTATAGGCGCGCGTTTTTCACTTGTCTTCTCAGTGCTCGTTTCTGCGATAAATCTGACAATAGGCGCAATTTACGGAGCAATTCAGGGATATTACGGCGGTTATATCGACCTTATCCTTGACAGAATTACCGACATTCTGGCGCGCGTTCCGTTCATTGTTGTTACAACGCTGTTCCAGCTTCATTTGGCGCAGAAGGTCGGAACTGTGCCGTCGTTCCTGTTTGCATTCGTGCTGACAGGGTGGATAGGCATGTCGGCGCTGACAAGAAAGCAGTTTTACCGTTTCAAGAGCCAGGAATTTGTTTATGCGGCAAAGACTCTCGGCGCCTCTGATGCAAGACTTATGTTTAAGCATATTTTCCCGAACTCGCTCGGTACGATTATAACAAGCTGCGCGCTTGTCATACCCAGCGTAATCAGCTCCGAGACCTCTCTCACATATCTCGGAATAATCAATCTTTCCGAGATGTTCGGAACGAGCATAGGCGTTCTTATGCAGCAGGGACAGCTCGCAATGACGACCTCGCCGCACGCGATGTTTTTCCCCGCAGCCTTCGTTTCGCTGCTGCTGATTTCGTTTAACCTTTTCGGAAACGGTTTGCGCGACGCGTTTAATCCTTCAACGAGAGGAGTAGATGACTGATATGGAAAGCAAACTCAAAGTCAGAAATCTGACAATATCATTTCGCACAACGGACGGCAAAGTGCAGGCGGTACGTGGCATAGATTTTGATTTAAACAAGGGCGAAACTCTTGCGATCGTCGGCGAATCCGGTTCCGGAAAGTCGGTTACGTCGAAAGCTATACTCGGCATTCTTGCCGGAAACTCGATTATTGAGGGCGGCGAAATCATATACGACGGCAAGGATTTGCTTAAGATTTCCGAGGACGATTTTCATAAAATCCGCGGCGACAAAATTGCGATGATATTCCAGGATCCGATGTCGAGCCTTAATCCGATTGTCAGAATCGGAAAACAGCTTACTGAAGCGATGATCCTGAAGGGAAAGGCAAGGCAGAAGGAAAGCAAAAAATCATTCAATACGTATCTTGACGCGCTTAGAAAGCAGATGATTGCCGCAATTGCCGGAGACGATAAGGAAAAGGCAAAAGCGATTACCGAAAAATGCAATAATTTTAATAAGTTTGAATATAAGCATCTTGAACTTGAATCTGAGTACAATAAGGCGCATGAATCCGCTGTCGAAGCTATTGACGAAGCCGAAGTCCTGATTTTTGAAATTGAGAAAAACGCCGCAACGGATCTGAATTTCAGACTTTCAAAGATATGTTCGCTTGCAAACGCTTCTGTTGAAAAATATGTTGTAAACGAAAAAGCGGATGAGCTTAAAACTCTGACAAGCGGCATGAAATCTGCCTTCAAAAACGCAAAGCATACCGGAGATTATTCCGTTGTGTGCGATAAACTGCGCGGTATAAAGAAAATTCTTGAAGAAGCAGTTGCTTATACAATGCCGAATTTCTTTGCATTGGGGTATTATTCAACTTTCAGCGGAAATCCGATACCGGACATTCCTGTTGACGAGCTGAATGCGAAAATGAGAAAATACCTTGATGAGAATTTCATGCTTGATTTTATCAGCGATACCAAGAAGGCTGTTATTTATTCAGCAGAAAAGTCGTACAAAGAGAAAGCTGAGGCGGTGAATGTTCTGAAACAATACCGCGACGTTTTCACTCAGGAAAAGCTGGACAAGAAAAACTGTTACCGTATTCTTTCCGTATATGAAAAAGAGGTTATGGAAAGTCTGGACATACTTGATTTTACAAAGGACAGTCTTATCTATACTTTTTCATCCGGATTCAAAACAGAACTTGACAAATATTTTACCGGAAAGGTTAAGAACGTTTCCGAACAGAAACGCTACGAGCGCCAAAAAGCCAAGCACGACCGACTGACCGCAAAAGGCAAAGAGCCGGACTGGAAGGTCGCCGCGGCACTTGTTACAGACCTTGAAGGAGTAAAGACAAACCTTGTTCGCCAGATAGACCGGCTTATTGAGCACTACGATGAAATATTTGCACAAAGAGAAAACCGCGATTACGATGCGGAATCCATTGCCGTTATCGATTATCTGAAAATGTGCGCTTCGGGAGTTGTCAATAAGGTGACAAAGACGATGGCGAAAAACCGTGCGCTCAAGCTTATGGAAGAGGTCGGCATTTCGGAGCCGAGAAAGAGATACAAACAATATCCTTTCGAGTTCTCAGGAGGTATGAGACAGCGAATCGTTATCGCGATTGCGCTTGCCGCCAATCCCGACATCCTTATCTGCGACGAGCCGACGACGGCGCTTGACGTTACGATACAGTCTCAGATTCTTGAGCTTATCAACAAATTAAAGAGAGAGAGAAATCTTTCCGTTATATTCATAACGCACGATCTTGGAGTTGTTGCAAACATGGCCGACCGAATTGCGGTTATGTATGCCGGTAAAATTGTTGAATACGGAACTTCGGCCGACATATTCTATTCATCGGCACATCCGTATACATGGGCGCTGCTTTCTTCAATGCCGGATCTTGACACAAACGAAAAGCTCGACGCGATTCCCGGAACGCCTCCGAATATGATTTATCCTCCCGAAGGAGACGCTTTTGCTCCGAGAAACAAATATGCGATGCAAATCGACTTTGAAAGACAGCCTCCGATGTTCAAAATCAGCGATACGCACTACGCTGCAACCTGGCTGCTGCATCCGGACGCACCGAAGGTCGATCCGCCGAAGATCATCACAGACAGAATTGCAAGAATGAGGAAGAAGATGGAGGCACGGGATGGAGAATAATCAGGAAGTATTGCTGAAAGTTGAGCATCTGTGTCAATTCTTCGGCGATAATAAGGCTGTTAACGATATTAGCTTTGATATCAAAAAAGGAGAAGTTCTCGGTCTTGTCGGAGAGTCCGGCTGCGGAAAAACCACAACCGGTCGTTCGATAATAAAGCTTTACGATATTACGTCCGGAAACATCTACTTTAAGGGAATAAGAATCGGCGCCGGCACGCTCTCGTATTATGAGGCGATTGAAAAAGCCAAGGCCGATTATGCTGAGAAGGTAAAAAAGGATCCGTCTAAAAAGTCGGAGTACAAAGACGAGCTGAACCGTATCATTTCTGAGCAGAAAAAGGAAATCAAGTCTGCAAAGTATGACAAAAAACACTGCGACAGGGAATACAGACAGGAACTTGCGGCGAAAGCAAAAGAGAAATATCTTCCTCTTATAAACGCGGCTTCGGGCGAAGAGCAGAAAAGGCTTCGTACAGAATTGAACAACGAGCTCAGAAAAGCCAGAAAGTCACGTCTGATAACCAAAATTCAGATGATATTCCAGGATCCGTCCGCGTCTCTCGACCCCCGTATGACGGTTAAAGAAATTATTTCCGAGGGCCTTATAATACAGGGGGAAAGGGATAAGAAGGTAATAAATCAGAAGGTATACGAAATGCTTGAGCTTGTCGGGCTGGTCCGTGAACACGCAAGCCGCTATCAGCACGAGTTTTCCGGCGGTCAGCGTCAGCGTATCGGCATCGCGAGATCTGTTATTATGCAGCCTGAAATGATAATTGCGGATGAACCGGTTTCGGCGCTCGACGTGTCCATTCAGGCGCAGGTTATCAACCTTCTCAACGACCTTCGTCATGCGCTTGGCCTTACAATATTGTTTATCGCGCACGATCTTTCTGTTGTCAAGTATTTTTCCGACAGAATCGGGGTTATGTACAGCGGTAAACTGGTTGAGATCGCGCCTTCCGACGAGCTTTTCCTGAATCCCCTTCATCCCTATACGCGGTCATTGCTTTCTGCAATTCCGCTTCCTGACCCGGAGTACGAAAAGAACAGAAAAAGAACGGTATATAATCCGCTTGCCGATCATGACTATTCTGTTGAAAAGCCGGTGATGCGAGAGATCAAACCCGGTCATTTTGTAAGCTGCAATGAGGCTGAATTCAAGAAATATCTTGAAATATTAAAGTGAAGCGA
The DNA here is from genome assembly GCA_029219205.1 of Bacillota bacterium. Classification (GTDB taxonomy): domain Bacteria; phylum Bacillota; class Clostridia; order Oscillospirales; family CAG-272; genus SUG1495. The sequence continues at coordinate 11,638 of JAQXSY010000121.1, forward strand.
GATACGTACGTATATGGTCGGGCGTAAAGGTATAGTCAGATATGTTAGACCGCTAATATTCGCAGCGCTGATATTTTTGTTTTGCGTTTATTGGGAAAAGCTGTTTTCTCAGAGCGGTGCCAAGGAAATAATTGGCACTTTGTCTGACTGTTTTCTCATACCCGGAGTAATGCTTGCGGGAGCAGGCGGAATCAGCTGGGCTGCAAAATTCGGAACGCTGGATATGCTCTCTTTCGGGTTTAAGAGTTTTTTCGGTCACTTCATAAAGTCGCTTTCGGCAGATATGCCGAGAACATTTTATGATTACAAAACCGAAAGGGCGGAGAAAAGAAAAAAATGGCACAGTGAGACGCTTATAACCGGTTTGGTATTTATTGCGGTGAGCGTTTTGCTTCTGGTTGTATATTCCGTAATTTAATCCTATGCCGCAGCTTTTTGTCTGCGGCATAGGATTAAACTTTAATATTTACATTTGTAAATATTAAAAAAACTATTGAAAAAAATAAGATTGTGTGGTATTATAAGGTGAGGTTGTTTATATATATATTGTGTATGTATATATAAATCGTTGAATTTTTATACGTTTACAGCTTAAGGCTCAAACAAGACACAAGAGAAAGGAACAATAGCATGAAAAAACGATTTATGTGCCTGTTTATGGCGATGCTGATGGTCTTTACAATGATTCCTCTGACGGCTATGGCGGCGGAAAATCCGACGCTTCCTTCAGGGACGGTGACCGCGAAAAAAACAGCTTCGGGTCCCGACGCAGACGGAAATTATACAATTACACTTACCGTACAGGGCAAAGACGTTGAAGCGTCGGATTTAAAAAACATTGACGTTGTCCTTGTCGTCGACAACTCAGGAAGCATGGGCAGCGACGTAAAGTGCGGCTGCAGTACAGATTTGTTTATTAAGCATGAATATATTTCATGGGAATGGTTCATTATTTTTATCCCGGTCAGAAAAACCGAGTATATTTGTCCGGATTGCGGAGAGCGGTATGACAAGATACCGTCCGGCGGCGTTTGTACGGGATATAAGAGCCGACTCAGTGCCGCGAAATCCGTCGCAAAGGCTTTTGCTGAAAAAATGCTTGAGTCTAATACCGGAGATGATACCGACAATCGCGTATCTGTTATCGGATTTTCCCATAACAAAGAAAGCGGCGGCGCCAATGACAAGGGCGCAATCAAAGTTTTTCAGAATCTCACGAATGTACTTAACGACATAACGAGTGCTCTCAATAAAATGAAAGCCGAAGGCGGAACGAACTATTCTGCGGCGCTTCAGAAGGCATACGAAACTCTCAATGCCAGAACCGACACCGAAAAGAGAACCCGCAAGGCATACGTTATCTTTATTTCTGACGGAGCGCCGGGCTATAGCGGCAATTCGATCAAAGACCGTAATTGGAACGGCTGGGAGCAGGCTGCGGCGATTAAAGGAGCCGGCATTGAGCTTTACACAATCGGAATTCAGCTTGGTGAAAAAGAAAGCGAATACCTGAAGAGCCTTGCGTCCGCACCGCAGAGTCAGCATTATAAGAATGTTGTCGGCGATAATTACAAAAAACAGCTCGAAGATATTCTGACAAAGTGGGCAAATCAGATTCAGGGTACTCACGCCGGGACGAACGCCGTATTGACCGATATTGTTAACACCGACGTTTTTGACATAGTTTCCGCTTCCGGAGCGACTGTCGGCGCGGATGGAAAGACTGTCGTATGGAATATCGGAGATATTACGGAAACCACGCAGACCTTAAACATCGTTATAAAGCCTAAGCCGGGCAAGTTTGGCGAAGTTAATACAAATAAGGACGTTAACCTGAAGTATACGGATTATACTGGTGAAGACAAGGTAATTGGTAAAGAGAAGATAGGAGACCCCAAGGTCACGCTTCCCGGACCGATTATCGAAGGCGTTTCCGTTATGCTTCACTGCGAAACCTCAAGCAACCATTCTTCCGCAGGTTCGCACACGTTTAATCTCATTCAGGGATCATATACCGTCTCAGAAAATCCCGACGGAACGCTTACGCTGACGGTAAATGCCGCAAAGTATGTTGAAGAGTACAATAAAACCGTGACCTTTAAGCCCGGTTCCGGCGCAAGCGGCCACACGGTGCTCAGCACAACAAAATATCCCGATCCTCAGACGATGGTTCTCGTACTTAATGACGGCAAATGGGTGCCGAAAGGCAATAAATCTATTGTTTTCCACATTAAGTGCGGAAATTACCAGATAACCGACATTTCCAAAACCGTTGTTCTCAGCGTGTCTGATTTACCTGAGGACGTTGCACGTACTCTTTCGTCGTATACAATAACATATCCGACGCTCAAAAACGGCGTTCCTCATGTCGCGACGATTGAAACCGGAAAGTCGTATACGTTCGTATTTAAGATAGTAGTTTCCGGAGATCCCGGTGCTGAAGTCACAATAACCGATGACAAAGCTACGTTTTTGACTCCGGCTACCGGTACAGTCGGCGAAGACGGAACATTTACCGCTTATGTTGTCAGAAGCTATACTTCCGGTGACGCTGTTTATGAAAACGAAGTGTACAGTTTTTCGAACTTTGCTTCAGCCGGCGGAAAGAATGATAAAGAAGAAATTATTATCGATAAGATTATTGAGACCAAAAAAATAATTGTAACGATAAAAGAAAACGGCGGCGAGTATTTTTATAAAGGCAGCGACATTAAGGTTTCCGGTTACGAGATAATATCCATAAGCGACACTAGATATACGAAAGAGGATTTTGAGTTTATCGGTACCGACGCCGACAAAACGGTTAGCGGAAAGAATGCCGGTACATACGGAATGAACCTTAAGCCGGAACATTTCCGAAATAAAAATGACAAATTCAGCAATGTTGAATTTGTTATTGTAGACAATTCGCTGATAATTAAGCCGCTTGACGTAACGATTATTTCGGCAGACGCATCGAAAACTTACGACGGAAAGCCTCTTGTTAAGCATGATGCGAAAGTCAGCGGTTTTATCGACGGAGAAGGCGTTGATATTACATTTACCGGAACAATCACCGACGTGGGAAGAGTAGATAATTCCTTTACGTATAAGGCTAAAGACGGGACTGTTCTCGGAAACTACAGTATTAAAGAAACAAAAGGAAAACTTGAAATTACCAAGCGCGACGTAGTGCTTGAATCGGATACGCTTTCTAAAAAATACGACCGTCAGCCGCTCGTTAACGGTTCTACTCCGCTTAAGACGGAGACCGGCTGGGCAGACGGCGAAGGCGCTACTTACAATTTTACCGGCACAATAACTGCCACCGGCTCGATTGACAACGCATTTGATGTTGTTCTTAAAGCCGGGACAAAAGAAACAAACTACAATATAAAAAAATATTACGGAAAGCTTATAGTAACAGCTGAAACCGAAAAAGTAACTGTTACTATTACAGAAAACAGCGGCAAGTATACTTACGACGGTTCTGAAAAGACCGTAAAGGATTATACTGTTGTTTCAAGCAACCCGCTTTATACCGAAGATGATTTTGAATTTACCGGAAGCGCCGTAGTAAAAGCAACCGACGCAGGAAAATATCCGATGCAGCTTAAACCGTCGGATTTTACAAACAAAAATACTGCGTTTACAAACGTTGAGTTTGTTATTAAAGATGGCGAGCTCGTAATTGAAGCGCGCACTCTTATACTTGAGTCCGCAACGCTGACAAAAACATATGACACCTATCCCCTTGTTAACGGCGATACTCCGCTTGTAACCGAAACCGGATGGGTGGAAGGCGAAGGCGCAACTTACCGTTTTACAGGTTCTCAGGTGGAGATCGGAGAAAGCGCTAACTCATTTGAAGTGATAGCAAACTCCAACACAAAACTTAGCAACTATAACATCCAGAAAAAAGAAGGCAAACTCAAGGTAACTGAGGAAAAAATCGTTACAGTTGAGATACCGTTTGTTAAGGAAGTTGTCCGCGGCGGCAGCAGCAAACCCGGTTCCATGAAATTTGATTTTCTTGTTTACGGATTTGTAAACAGTGATATCGCTTCCTATGCGACGGTTACAGAGTCTCGGATAGCAACAAACGGTACCGGTAAATTCAACGGCGTAATAAAAATCAGCGTTCCCGAAAGTAAGTTGCCTGCGCTTGCCGAAGGATTCTTTATCAGGGAAAAGAATCCCGGTACAAAAAATTGGAAATATTCCAATTCTGTTTTCTTTGTAAAAGCTGAGAAATCCGATAACAGCGAATATGAATTTAAGACATATTCATCTGTAAATACGGATACCTCGATCAGCGCACGTTTTGTCAACACATATACTTATTCGCCTGTCATTCCTCCGATAATTATTCATTTCAAATTACAGATAACGAAGGTTGATGAGGCAAATCCCGACATTCTGCTTGGCGGCGCAGTATTTGATCTTTATTTCAAGGGTAACGATAAGGATGTAAAGATCGGCAGATACGTAACCGCAGTCAACGGTGTGGCAACTGCGACGGTTTATTCCGCGGGCGAGTATTACTGGGTTGAGGTAACGCCTCCCACAGGTTATAACCTTGATACGTCAAATCATTACGCAAACACCTGGAACAAAACTGCGATAACGGTAACAAACAAGAAGACAGAGACTCCTCCGGAGCTTAACAGCGGTGACCACGTTGCATTTGTAATCGGTTACGATGACGGACTGATTCATCCGGAAGCAAATATTACACGTGCAGAAGCTGTTACCATCTTCTTCAGATTGCTTAACGACGATATCAGAAACGCCAACATGACAAAGGTCAATAGTTTTTCCGACGTAAATGAGGGACAATGGTTCAATACTGCAATTTCCACAATGGCAAAGCTGGGAATAGTTTTCGGTCGTTCGGACGGAACCTTTGGACCTAACGAATACATTACGCGCGGTGAATTTGCAGCAATGGCGGCGCGCTTTGACGGTAATTCGAACTACGAAAAGGCAGACTTTAGCGATATAACCGGTCACTGGGCAGCTGATGAAATAAGCAAAGCGGCTGCAAACGGTTGGCTCAAAGGCTATACCGACGGTTCGTTCAAGCCGGATCAGGCAATTACAAGAGCGGAAGCAATGGCGCTTGTAAACCGTGTGCTCGGCAGAAATCCGGAATCTGAAGCGGATCTTCACGCCGATATGATCAGGTGGGCGGACAATATGGATACCTCCAGCTGGTATTATCTCGACGTTCAGGAAGCAACAAACAGTCACAATTACAACCGCAGGACAAATGGCAAGGAGTATTGGACTGAAATAACCGAAGCTCCCGATTGGGCAAATATCGAAAAGTAATTATTCAGAAAATCATATCAACAGAAAAGCACGGGAAAACAGATCTGTTTTCCCGTGCTTTATTTGTTTTTGCAAAAATGCAATTTTTGAACATTATATAAATTTTAAACGCAGATTTTTTTCCGAGAACTGTTTTTAATTCGGAATATCTGGGCATATCCGTTATAAAAAGCGCGCAGAGGTTTAACCGCTCCGGCTTTCCCCTCTGCGCGTAAATTTTTTAACTTTAAATTGTCAGATTATGCGGACTTTATATACTGTCTCAAAGCTTTTTCCGGAAGCGAGTTTAATCGCATAAGGTTTGTCCTCAAAGTCTCCGGTTTCGTTAACCATTGCAGGCAGACCATACCACGGCTCAAGGCAAATAAACGGAGAATTTTTCTTTGGAGGCGTCCAAAGAACCAAAAGCGGAAATCCGGTAAAGTCAAATTCAACGCCTTTGCCGTTGTCTTTTCTTACTAGATTAACGCGGCGAGATTTAATGTCCTTTGCAATGAGCGCGTCTCTGTCAAAGTCGGAATATTTAGGGCTGTATACTTTTCCGGTCAGCTTAATGCCGGCGTCATAGCTTTCATCGAACAGACTTTTTTCATCCGTTAAAAGGAACGGGCAATTTTCGTCTTCTTCGAAAACAAGGTCATAATCTTCAAGCGAGCCTTCAAGCTGGAATCCCGGATGTCCGCCTATGCAGAATACCATTTCTTTTTCATCGGTGTTTACAACTTTATAGGTCGTGGAGAAGCCGTTGTCGGATATCTCGTGAATTTCATATAACTCAAAGTTAAAAGGGAAGAACTGAAGTGTCGATTCGTTTTGTTTCAGCATGAAAACGGCTTTTGTGTCCGTTGATTCTACAAGCTCAAATTGTGATTTGCGTGCAAAGCCGTGCTTGCCGGTGAAGTGGCGCTCGCTTCCGCCAATTCGAACTGTGTCATTCTTGAGCGCGCTTACAAAAGGGAAGAGCAGCGGCGCGTGTCCGGTCCAGTAGGCTGCATCACCGCACCATACGTACTCTTTGCCGTTGTTTTTGTAGGAGATAAGTTCTCCGCCGAGAGTGTCGGCGATCGCTTCGGAATTCTTTGTTTTGAGTATTATCTGCATTTCTTGTTTGACCTCCGAAATTTATTTTATTTATTGTCCTTGTTTCTTATATCGACGCGACGAATCTTGCCGCTGATCGTTTTGGGAAGGGAGTCAACGAATTCAACTATTCTCGGATATTTATATGGCGCCGTATGCTTCTTCACGTATTCCTGAATTTCCTTTTTCAGCTGCTCGCTGCCTTTGTTGCCGGCAGTAAGCACAATGGTGGCTTTTACTACCTGTCCTCTAATCGGATCCGGAGCGCCGGTGACCGCAACCTCGAGTACGTAGGGAAGCTCCATGATAACGCTTTCGATTTCAAACGGCCCGATGCGGTATCCGGAGGATTTTATAAGGTCGTCGGTCCTGCCGACATACCAGAAATATCCGTCTTCATCGCGCCATGCGGTATCTCCGGTATGGTAAATGCCGTCATGCCATGCGTTTTCCGTTGCTTCTTTGTCCTTAAAATATTCCTTGAACAGGCCGCACGGTTTGCCTTTGTCGGTGTGAATAACAATTTCTCCGACCTCGCCGTCTTTTACTCTGTTTCCGTCCGGATCGACGATATCTACGTCATACATCGGCGAGGGCTTGCCCATTGAACCGACTTTCGGCGTCATTCCGATCAAATTTGCAACAGTAAGCGTGGTTTCTGTCTGCCCGAAGCCTTCCATGAGTTTTACTCCGGTTGCCTCGAGAAATCTGTCGTATACCTCGGGATTGAGCGCCTCTCCAGCGACCGTCGCATACTTGATTGAAGAAAGGTCATATTTTGTCATGTCTTCACGGATGAAAAATCTGAACATTGTCGGAGGCGCGCAGAAGGTGGTGATGTGATATTCAGCAAACAACGGCAGTATGTCATGCGCGTCGAATTTATCGAAGTCGTAAACGAACACTGCAGCTTTGCACAGCCACTGACCGTAGATCTTTCCCCACAAAGCTTTACCCCAGCCTGTGTCGGCGATTGTAAAGTGAATTCCGTCGGGATCGACATTGTGCCAGTACTTTGCCGTTATGAAGTGACCGAGCGGATATGTGTGCGTATGCGCAACAATTTTCGGATATCCGGTCGTTCCGGATGAGAAGAACATAACAAGTTCGTCCTCTCCGCATGCCGATTCCGGCGTACGTTTAAATTCGTCGGAAAACGACTCAAACTCGCCGTCAAAGTAATTCCAGCCGTCTCTCTTTTCGTTTACGGTTATTTTTATTTGCAGCGACGGCGCATTTTTTGCAGCTTCTTCAGCCTGATAAGCAACATCTCCGTCAGTAGTGCATATTATTGCTTTGATGTCGCCGGCATTGAATCTGTAATCAAAATCCTTTGCGACAAGAAGGTGAGTTGCGGGAACCGCAACCGCTCCAAGTTTATGCAATGCAAGCAATACCGGCCAGAACTGCCAGTGACGCTTCAGAACAAGCATAACTCTGTCGCCCTTGCCTATGCCAAGCGAAGAAAAGTAATTTGCTGCTTTTGACGAAAGACGGGACATATCGTTGAATGTAAAGCGTCTTGCGTTGTGATTTTTGTCAAGATAAAGCATTGCAAGCTTGTCGGGCGTTTCGGCTGCCATTGTATCGACGATGTCGAAAGCAAAGTTGAATTTGTCACTGTTTTTAAAGTTGATTTCCTTGAGACTGCCGTTTTCTTCGGTTGCTTCAATGAATTTATTGTATTCTTTTGTGACAAGATGATGCGGAACTTCGGATTCATACTCTCCGGAATAGTCCGAAGCACGTCCGTGCGCGTCGGTTACAACCGCGATAAATTCGCAGTCGTCTCCTCCGACTGCAATCATACCGTGCGGCTGCGCACTGTTGTAATAGATTGCATCCCCGGGACCGAGTTCATCGGTGTGACCCGCAACTTCAACTTTGAGCTTACCTTTGAGTATGTAATCAAACTCTTCTCCGTCGTGCTTTGAAAGCGGAATTGGCTTTGAAAGAGCCGATTCGTCATATTTTGCTTTTACGATAAAAGGTTCGGAAAGACGTCCTTTGAACGCGGACGCAAGATGATTATATTTGAAGCCTTTTCTTCTTTCGAGAGGCAAACCTTCGCCTGCTCGTACGATCGAGTATGCGGAGAGCCGCGCTGTGTCTCCGGCGATCAAATCGGTTATGTCAACATCGAAAACTTTTGCGCAGTTGTGGATAAAGGTGAATGAAAAATCACGTTCTCCGTTTTCCGACGCAATATATTCGTCGACCGATGTGTTAACTGTTTTTGCCATATCTTCGACTGAAATTCCGAGAATTTGGCGCAGTTCCTTGATTCTTTCGGCAATTTGCATGATTTGCATGCTTATCATTTTTTGTCATTCCTTTCAAAAAAAATACTCCGTACCGCGTAAAAACACGGGACGGAGGAAAACCTTCGTGTTACCACCCGAATTGACGAAAAATCGCCCACTCAACAGGGTCAAACAACCCATAAGCCTTAACGCGGCCATACGTGAACGCTTAAAAAGTCGGCGCACCCTGATGGACACAAAAATCTGCATCCTGCGAAGTGATTTGTCGGAACCTATAACAACGCCTTTTCACCATTCTGGCGCTCTCTGTGTGCTTTCAGCATCGACCGTCTCCGCATACAGTTTGTTTCGGAATATATATTCTCTTGCTTATATTATATAATTAACTGTCTCACATGTCAAGAGTTTCTTACGAATTTTTTTTGCTTCTGAATACTAAAAGCTTACTCAGAACATAGTTTAGAATTATTACGATGACGGAGACGGCAAGTTTTGAAATGTTTTTATTAATATGCGCAAGGTCGACCGTGATGTAAAGCAGAATCTGCTGTACACAAAGAGAAACAATACGCCCTCCCGCAAACATTACAAGCTCTTTTAGAACAATTTTGGGAGCAAACGAGCGGCTCTCGAAGACCCAAAGCTTATTTGTTACGAATGCAAACAGCACTGCGGCGATCCATGCCAGAGTGTTTGCTATCAGATAGTGTACGTGAAAAAAATTTGCAAGCGGAAAATATACCGCAAAGTCAACCAGAGTTGTCAGGACTCCGAAAATGAGATACATTATTATTTCCTTGTATTTGAAATAGAGGCTGACCGGCAGCTTAAGCAGCTTGTACTTCTTAAACGAATCTACCCATTTGTCAAACGCGGTTGTTTTGTTGTTTTCTTTTTCGTTCATTTTAATAATTCCTTGTATTCATCGAAAGAATAGAGCAGATTTATTGCTTCGAGAAGCGCGTTTGACGACAAATTTGACGGTAGTCCTGCCTTTTTCAGAAATTCAGCCCGCCTTTTTGCACTTCCGTCCGTACCGAGCAGACCGTCGGCGTAAAGATCTGATTTTTTCAGTTTTTGCTTTTCAGGACAGCTGCCTTCGGCTGCAAAAGGAGCGAAAACATTTCTTAAAACCTCTGCGCTGATTCCCTCAACTCCGAGCAGACCTTCCTTTGACTCGGCTTTCTTGCGCTTCTCTTTCCCTTTGATCTCTGGTATGTAAATATGCGTAAGCTTGTTTTTCGGAAGGATTGAATTAAAATAGTTTCGTATCAGAAGTCCGGCGCTGTCGCTGTCGGTCAGAACGAATATGCCGTTTTTTTCAGCAAGACGGCGAATAAGCAGTTTTTTCTCATTTTCTCTGAAAATGCCAAAACCGTTTGTTGTTATAATTTCAGCGTTTATTATCGAGGACAGTTTGTTTTTGTCGTATCTGCCCTCAACAATGACCGGGCGGTCAAGATTAATTTTGTTTTCCATTTTTATTAACTTTTGTGAGAATGATTGCCAAAGCCGTATTGACCGACGCAATAATCAGCGACGGAGCAAGCGAGAAGAACGCTTTTCCTGCAACAGTTGCAGGGTCGATCAGTTCGACAACCGGAATATACGACCACGCCGGCAGGGCAAGCACGAGAAGTGCGGCCGATCCGCTTGAAGTTGACGGATCAATTAAGAAAAAAATACCGTACGCGGCAAAACAGAGCCACCAAAGCACGGCTGAAAAGCAGTTTACAAAGCGGCATTTCAGGCTGTAACCCAAAAAAGTTGCCGATACCCACGCGACAAGTGAAAGAATTGCAAAAAAGACAGCGGAAGTTGTTTGCGTGCTGAGATCGGAAAGATTCAGACCTATATGGTACAGCGCCGCAAGAAGAGTTATTACAAGCGCCGAGCTCAAAATCAGCGCCGGAGCAAGGCGGCGGTATATAAACGCTTGTTTCTTTTCGGATATTTTCATAAACAATACCTTTCACATACTCTCCGCCATAAGCTTGTCAATTATCTCATAACTGTCGGAAAACGAATTTTTTATTTTAAAATCTGCGTCATGGCACCGCAAAGCGAAAAACCTCAGCTCATCTGCGGTTCTGTTCGCAACGCGCTTTAAATAAAGACCGACGCGGTATTCGTGAATTTTCAGCTTTGAAGCAATTTCATTTTTTGAAAGGCCGAGGTCAGAGAGCGTTTTTATAAGATACATGTCGCATGCCGTGCTGCAAATGCCGCCGAGAATAATTTCAGGCTTTTCGCGGCGCGATTTCATGTCCGACAAAACGGCGAATGCTTTTTTTGAATCTCCCGATATGATTGCGTCGGTCATCGCAAATGCGTCAAACTCATCGTTTTGCGCACATACGACGGCAATGTCATCCTGCGTCAGACGTCTAAGCCCGTCTCCGTCAGGTCCTCTCGAATTTACATATGCGGACAGCTTTGATATTTCCGAAGATAGCGCAAACATATCGGTGCCGCAGCGCGCTATAAGCGATTCGGCGGAGTCGGCTGATGCAAATACGTTTTCCGCCGAAAAATGCTGCTGTATCCACTTAATGAGTTTTGCCTGAGTTTCCCGTGCGAACAGAACCGGAACGGCGGATGAGGCAAACTTTTTAAAAAGTTTTGTCGGCTGTTTTTCAGTCCCCGGGTCAAATTCGTCGGGCTCCGTGTACAGAACAAGCGTCGTTTCGTATTTTTCGGCGTTCTTCATTAAGGCGCAAAGGTCGTCAATTTCTCCTTCGCTCATCGCATCAAAAGAAAGCCCTTCAATTTCAACGAGTTTTCCGCTTTCGGAAAAAACAGGACATTGAACGGCGTCCCAAGCCTTTTCGGCCGAGTACGAATCCTGATTGAATCGAAAATGATTAAAAGCATTTTCGCCGGACGCGATTTTGTTTCGTATGGCGGCGAGCGTATGACGTTTCAGATATGCTTCGGGTCCGTAGAAAAAGAAAGAACCGTACGCTCCCTTTTTTAAAACGCTTCTGAACTCCGAGTATGTCACAGAGAAGGTCTGACCTCCATGCTGAACAGATTTCGTTCGGTTTTTATACCGCGCATTTCAACTATATAATCAAGGAAAAGCTGACCGCCGGACTCGGTAAGACGGTTGTCGACCGATTTTGTGCTTATCGCCATTTGAATCGGCATGACTCCGGTGTCATAGGAAATTATCTGACGCGAAGCTTTTGAATCGAACCGGCACGCGGAGGACATACTCCCGGTTCTTACCATTGTGACGACATGAGGCCGGCTCTTTTCAAAAGACAGCGTTGTGTTTACATTGTCAAAGCCCATATCCTTGCGTTCGCTGTATGTGACGCTTATACTGTCTTCACAATCATCAAGCGAACCTTCCGTCATGTATTCGATTATGTCGTCGACTTTTGAGGCAAGCTCTGCAACGGGTATGTTCTCTCCGCTCTCTTCGTCAACAACAAAATCGTTTTCGCCGGCGTTGTTCACCATGTCGGCAAGCACAAGATCGGATATCTTTGATTTGATATATACCTTTACGTTAATGTGGTTTTCGTTATTCATAGTAATTATTTAAGCTTTTTTGATTTGTGAATCTTTTTTATTCTTGAAACGTCGCGCAGCATTTTCAGAGCGTCCTTTATCGGGTTGACTTTTGACTCGGACTCACGGTGATTGATTATTTTGACGGCCTTTTCGCCGACTTTGTATTTATAAATATCGGCCAATATCAATGCTTCAAGGTCGAACGCAAAGCCGTCTACGGTGCATTCCCGGAAAATTTTGTGCGCCGCGTCCTTTTTAAAGCATTTTATGCCGCACTGAGAGTCGGTATACCTGAATCCTGCCGCAATGGAAATGACCTTGATATAGGTTTTTGACATGATACGGCGAAGAGCCGTATATCCCTCATATCCGTCGGCGCTTATATTTCTCGAACCGATCATGATGTCGTATTCGGAACCTGCGAGAGCTTCATACATATCGGCGATTACATCGCAGCCGTATGCCAGGTCGCAGTCGGTATAGAGAATATAATCTCCTTCTGCGGCAAGCACAGCCGTTCTGACAGCCGATCCTTTGCCGCGGTTGTCTTTGTATCCGACAAGACGAACACGACCGTCTGTTTTGGAAAAGTCAGAAATGACCGACGCGCAGCTGTCCTTTGAGCCATCGTTTGAGAAGATAATTTCCCAACCCTCTGCCCCAAAACGTTTTGTCATAAAATCAGTCAGTGTGCGCGCAGTGTCTGATGCAATCTTTTCTTCATTATACATCGGTATGCAGACCGAAAGCTTAATATCCATTGCTGTTTAACCAATACCGTTCTTTCTTATTTTTCAACGTTCACAAGTACGGCCTGAACAGTGAGTCTGCTGCCTGCGGCGCCGACGTTTGTACAGGTTGAAAGGGTCAAAATTCGGGACGCGCTTGTAAATTCAATTCCTTCGCGCTTATGGATAGAATTACTCTGCATTTCATTTGCAAACTTGACAAACTCGTCTGCGGACTTAAATGCGGTCTGAATATAGTGATAGTTTTTGTTTGTTTCATAAAACGCAAACACTTCATAGGTATACAGTCCGTCAAGCGTGCATATTTCGATATACGGATAATTGTCAAAGAAGCTTTTTTCAAAATAGAAGTCAAGGTCGTTGAACATGGCGCGCGTTGAATACATTTTATGACCGTAAATTACAGTGTTGTAATTTTTGGCAATGCTTGCGCTGCATCTGTAATCCAAGAAAATCGATCCGCTTGGCGCTTCGGTACCGTCTATGTGCCGGTTTAGGTAATATAAGTTGTCGTCGGATTGCATTATTGGGTAATCAACAACGGTTCCGTTAATGGTGATCCAACCGCGCAGATCCGGATATTTTTCGCGCAGCTTTGACAGCTTGCTCTTCATTCTTGCAAAACGCTCGCTGCCTTGGGCTTCGGATACGTATTTTGTATAATCATCCGGAGACATGCTTTGAGAAGTCGAATAGTCCGGCGTCGGAGAAGTTTTCGGGGAAGTCTTCAGATGCGTAAAGGTGTCTTCTAAACTGTTAAATTCGTTTGCCAACTCCTTATAGCTGTCGTTTGATTTTTTTCCGTTTACCTGAATGTATACGACATATGAAAGACAGCCGATCATTATGCAGAAGCAGACTGCGGTCAAAACATTTTTAAGGATATAAGCGGCGAAATCGCTTCCGGAACGCTTGGTTTTAGGTTTTGGGGGCACGATGTCGTCCGGTTTCAGTGAATCGAGCGATTCAAGAAACCGGATTTCATCATTTTCGTTTTGTTTTTCCTCGGGCGTGCCGAGATTGTTATTGTTATCCATAATCCTCACGTCTCCGCACGCAGCGGAGTATTCATTAATCAGATATCAAAGGATATGACAGAGGGATCCCACATTTCGGGGGCTTCATAGCCGAGAAGATTTACGACGGTTGCGGCGACGTCGGAAAGTCCGTAGCTTCCGCTTTCTGCGACTTTGTACGATCCGTAGCATACGTTATCATAGATAAACAGCGGAACGGGATTTAGCGTATGGCTCGTCTTTGCTTTAAAACCGCCGTCCTTTGTGCGCTTGGGAGCGCCGGTTTTCTTATCGATTTCGTACATTTCATCGGCGTTTCCGTGATCGGCGGTGATGATTGCGGCGCCGCCAAGTTCATCGACAACTTTGAGAAGGCGTGACAGCTCAAGATCAAGCGACTCAACGCTTATTTTTGTTGCCTGGAAATTTCCTGTGTGACCTACCATGTCGCCGTTCGGGAAGTTGCAGCGCAGGAATTTGTATTTACCGCTTCTGAGCGCTTCAATCATAGCGTCCGTTATGTCGGCGCACTTCATCCATGGCTTTTGCTCAAACGGAACTTTGTCCGACGGAATTTCCACATATGTCTCTGTCTCGTTGCTGAATTTGCCGCTGCGGTTTCCGTTCCAGAAATATGTTACATGACCGTATTTCTGTGTCTCAGAAAGGGCATACTGCGTTATTCCGGTGCCCGCAAGATATTCTCCGAGCGCGTTTGTTATTTCGGGCGGACTTACAAGATATCTTTTCGGTATGTGCAGGTCGCCGTCGTATTCAAGCATGCCTGCGTATACGACATTCGGACGGCGCACACGGTCAAAATGAGTGAAGTCGTCGTCATCGAAAGCTTTTGAAATCTCAATCGCTCTGTCTCCGCGGAAATTGAAGAATACAACGCTGTCGCCGTCTTCAATTGTACCGACAGGCTTTCCGTTTTCGGCTATTACAAAAGGAGGAAGATCCTGGTCAATCGCATGGGTTTCGTCTCTGTATACCTGTACGGCTTCGGCTGCGGACGCAAATTGTCTTCCTTCGCCGAGTACGTGCGTTTTCCAGCCTTTTTCGACCATCGCCCAGTCTGCTTCGTAACGGTCCATAGTGATCTTCATTCTTCCGCCGCCGGAAGCAATTCTGCAGTCAAAGCAGCCGCTGCGGAGCGATGAAAGAAAATCTTCAAAAGGATTGATATAATCCAGCGCAGAGGTTTCGCCGACGTCGCGTCCGTCGAGAAGAATGTGAATGCGAACCCGCTTAACGCCTTCCGTTTTGGCGCGTTCAATCATTGCTTTGAGATGATTTATATGAGAATGGACGTTTCCGTCGGAAAAAAGACCTATAAAATGAAGCGTACCGGTTCCGTTTATGCAGCCGTCGGTAAGTTGATGCCATGTGTCGGAGAGAAACATTTTTTCACTTTCGATCATATTGGAAACGAGCTTTGCTCCCTGGGCGAAAACCTGTCCCGAACCGAGCGCGTTGTGTCCGACCTCGCTGTTTCCCATGTCGTCGTCTGACGGAAGTCCGACCGCGGTTCCGTGCGCCTTGAGCTTAAGCGAAGGGTACTTTTCCGCGAGCATATCAAGCGTAGGCGTGTAGGCGCGTGTTACGGCGTTTCCTTCGGAATCCGGCGCGATGCCGATACCGTCCATAACAACAAGGAGCAGCGGTCCTTTTACTCCTTCAAATGAATCAAGCTTTTTCAGTCTGTGCATAGGTGTGAATAATCCTCCGAATTATACTTTATAACTTAATATAAGATCATATATCATTATAAACCATAATTATGAATAAATAATGATAATTCTATTTTATATAAGATAAAAATTAGTTTCGGGCGGATAATGAGGTTTTTAAAAAAATAAAAAAGCGATTTCTCTGACAACTTTTTTCCAAAACCGAAGCGGCGCGCGTATTGATTTTAATAAGAAAATATGCTACAATAAATATGTGTCTTGAATTGGCACTGAAAATATAAAATTTCTTAGGAAAGGAGGGAAAATATGTTTGGATTATTTGGAAAAGCGGCAAACAAGAAACACGTAAGGACAAAACCTACCGCGGTTGCGTTCGTTGACTATGAGCACTGGTATATTTCACTTGACAAAATGTATCATATCAGACCCGATGTAAGAGCGTGGCGCGACGACATCGCTTCAAAATATGAGATAAGAGAGATTGTATTTTTTGCTGATTTTGCAAATCCTTCGCTTAGACAGGAGATTCCGAAGATACGTGAGATTACAAATTATATAATTGAAACGCAGAATGTATCTTCAAATTTTAAAAAGGATTTTACAGATTTTATTATGCTCGACCATATTTATCAGCGGGCTATGAAATCGCAGGATATCGACACATTTATTTTGTTTTCGGGCGACGGTCATTTTAATTCGGTCGTAAGTTTTTTGATAACTCAGATGGGGAAGAAAGTTGGCGTATACGGTATAAAGGACGCCGTGAGCAATCAGCTTCGCAATTCAGCAAGCTGGTACGTCCTGCTTCCCGAACAGACTGATCCCGATATGCAGTATTACGGAATGATTCTTAAGAATCTGAAATATTTAAAGGACAACGCTACCGCAGGAAGAAAGGTCAGACCGACGTTTACCGCCACGTGCGAGAACGTTTCAAGACTGAACGGTGTCCAGAAAGCCGACATTATGAGAGCGCTGCGTGCTCTGATCGATAACGGCTATATAAGTCAGAGCGAGGAAAAAATCAGCGCGCGCAAAAGCGTTCGTGTGCTGCAGGTTGACTGGAACAAATGCCGGGATGACGGAATGATCGGTGTCTGATTTGAAACCGACGGGCGCGGCTATTGACAAAAATGTCCTGCTTGTGGTATAATTTTCTCATATGGTCGGAGCGCCCTGGGGTCATTTCCCGCGGCGCTCTGTCATTAAGCGGCAGCTTAGCCGCGCACATGGAAGAAGGCTTGTAATTATTTGAAAAATCTGCCTGATTTGTTTGCATCGATGGTTTTCGGAGACCGTGCGATGAAGGAAAAAATGCCGCAGGACGTTTATAAGGCTCTGAAGCGGACTGTCGCAAGAGGAGAAGCTCTTGACCCGGATCTTGCGAACGCTGTTGCGAACGCGATGAAGGATTGGGCCGTTGAACGCGGAGCAACTCACTTTACGCACTGGTTTCAGCCGCTTACCGGAGTGACTGCGGAAAAACACGACAGCTTCATTTCTCCCGACGGAGAAGGCGGAGCCATGATGAAGTTTTCCGGAAAGGCGCTGATAAAGGGCGAACCGGACGCGTCGTCTCTTCCTTCCGGCGGCCTTAGAGCGACGTTTGAAGCAAGAGGGTATACTGCGTGGGATCCGACGTCGTATGCGTTTATTAAAAACAATACGCTTTGTATACCTACGGCGTTCTGTTCGTTTTCCGGCGATGCTCTCGACAAAAAAACTCCTCTCTTAAGATCAATGGAGGCGCTTGAGACGCAGGCCCTGCGCATTTTGCGGCTGTTCGGTAATACAACGGTAAGAAGAGTGCTCTCTTCCGTCGGAGCAGAGCAGGAATATTTTCTGATTGATAAATCGGTATACGATCGACGCCCGGACCTGATCTTTTGTAATCGTACGCTTTTCGGCGCAAGGTCGCCGAAAAGTCAGGAAATGGAAAATCACTATTTCGGAACGATAAAGCCGAGAGTGCAGGAATTTATGAGCGAGCTTGACGAGGAACTGTGGAAGCTCGGAGTATTTGCAAAGACCGAGCATAATGAAACGGCGCCCGCACAGCACGAGCTTGCTCCAGTGTTTACTACGGCAAACCTGGCGACGGATCATAACCAGCTTACCATGGAGATGATGAAGCGCATTGCTTCAAAGCACGGACTTGTCTGTCTGCTTCATGAGAAGCCGTTTGAAGGCGTTAACGGCAGCGGTAAGCACAATAACTGGTCGCTGACCACGGATACGGGAATTAATCTGCTTGAACCGGGCGATACTCCGTCACAGAACGCTCAGTTTTTGCTGTTTTTGTCCGCGGTGATAAAGGCGGTAAACGAACATCAGGATCTGCTTAGGATTTCTGTTGCCGACGCCGCAAACGATCACCGTCTCGGAGCGGACGAGGCTCCTCCGGCAATAATATCTATGTTTCTCGGAGAAGAACTGACCGACATTCTCGACGCAATCGAACAGGAAAGGCTTTATGAAGAGCGCGAGCGCTCGTCAATGGAAATCGGCGCAACGGTTCTTCCGAAATTTCCCCGTGACGCAACAGACAGAAACCGCACCTCGCCGTTCGCATTTACCGGAAATAAGTTTGAATTCCGCATGGTCGGTTCGTCGCAGTCGGTTGCAAGTCCGAACATCGTGCTGAACACCATTGTGGCGGATACGCTTATGCAGTTTGCCGATACGCTTGAGGCGTCGCTTGAAACGTCGTGTAATTTCGGAGAAACCCTTAACTGCCTTATACGCGATACTCTGAGAGAAAACCGCAGGATAATATTCAACGGAAACAACTATTCCGACGAATGGAAAGAAGAGGCGGGCAGGAGGGGACTTCTTAATCTGAAAACGACTCCCGACGCGCTTGAATACTTTACTTCTGAAAAGAACATACGCCTGTTTTCACGTCAGCACGTATTCACAGAGTCTGAAATACGTTCGCGCTGCGAAATAATTCTTGACAATTACCGCATGACGCTTGAAACCGAGGCACACACAATGATAAGCATGGTCAGACGCGACATAACCCCGGCGCTGTTTACATACGAAAACGAGCTGGCGGAGCTGATTGACCGAAAAACAAGGCTTACGGTTCCTGCCGACGCCGAAAGAAAGGTGCTGGAACGGCTGGCGCTTCTCGGTTCGGCGCTTATAGAGCGGACGGACGATCTTGAATCGGCGCTTTCCGAAATTGCGGATTGCCGAAGCGCTTTTGACGCAGCGTGCCGGTGCCGTGACGAGCTTACAGGCAGAATGAACGCGCTCCGCGAGACGGTTGACGCGCTTGAAGCGTCGGTGGCGTCGAAATACTGGCCGTATCCGTCGTACGGAGAGATTTTATACAGCGTAAATTAATTTTTTAACTGATAAAATAAGGAGAACAGAAAAAATGCTGAAACTTAAAGAGAATTGCAAATATGCGCTTGCCGTTCCGACGAGCATGGGTGTTCGTATAACGCCTCCGGACGGTCAGCCGGTCGAGGCGTCCGATACATTTTTCATGCAGGTTACGAGCGCAGAAACGAATGTCGCCAGTATTTCCTCATACCTCGGTCTTCCCGTTAAGGTGCTTACAAAGTTTGTAAAGGGAAGCCCGATCTCGGCTATGATAAAAAGAAATCTGCGCCAGCGCGGCATGGACGTTGAAGGAAAAGAGGTTGAACAGGGCGGCCCCTGGGGCTACCGTCACCAGTTCAACATTGCGGACAGCGGCTACGGACTCCGCGGTCCCCGCGTTCATAACGACCGTGCAGGAGAAGTCGGACGTACTCTTTGCGTCGAGGATTTTGATCTCGACCGCATTTTCGGAGAAGAAGGCGTTCAGATAATCCATATGTCGGGACTTGTTGCGGCGCTTTCCGAACAGACCGGTAAGTTCTGCCTTGAGCTTGCCCGCACAGCAAAGAAGTACGGCACTCGCATTTGCTTCGACTGCAACTACCGCGCCTCTTTCTGGAAGGGAAGAGAAGAAGAGCTCGGAAAAATATTCTTTGAAATTGCGTCCCTTTCCGATATTCTTGTTGGAAACGAAGAGGACTTTCAGCTTTGCTTCGGCATCGAGGGACCGGAATCCGGCGGAAAAGATATTGCCGGAAAGATGAACAGCTTCAAGGGACTTATCGAGAACGCGCGAAAAGTATTTCCGAACGCTTCGGTATTTGCAACGACGCTCCGTCAGGTTATCAGCACGAACCGCCACCTTTGGGGCGCGATCCTTTTTGAAGAGGGCGAATGGTATGTTGCCGAGCCTAGAGAGATCGGAGTTTTGGACAGAATCGGCGGAGGAGACGGCTTTGTAGGCGGTCTGCTTTACGCGATAAATAAGGGATGGAATGCGGACGATCAGCTCGGCTTTGCCTGGGCGAGCGGCGCAATCACAACGACATTCCTTACCGATTATGCTCAGCCTGCCGACGAGGAGCAGATCTGGAGCGTATGGAAGGGCAACGCAAGAGTCAAGAGATAATCTGTTTATCGGTTTTATTCAATTAATAACCGGCGCCGCTTTAAAACGGCGCCGGTTATGTTTTATCGAATATCGGAGATATTAATTATTTATTTGCTTTTCGCTTACAAACTCAAAATTACCTCTCAGTTTAAGCCTTCCGTCTGCCGGAAGCGGGATCTCTTTTCCGCGAAGCGAATAGACTCTGTCCCGTCCGGTAACCTCGACGGGGACGGTGAAAAATACGTCGTATTCCTCCGGCACTTCAGCCGTGAGTGAGAATTTGTCGCCGGAGTTTGTCCAGCGTACCGAACAAATTCCTCCGTTTGTTGTCATATAACCCTTCGCCCAGCTCAGTTTGCAGGTGTGCGGGGATATTTTTATTGTTTTTTCAACCTCGTTTGCATTGTCGGTTCCCAAAATCTCGCGCTGCAGTATGTAATTATAGAAAGCGTTGAAGCTGTGATGGTTACTGCTCTGCCAGTCCCAGCCTTCTCCGAGCAGTCCTGCAAATCTGTCCATGGCCCATAAGCCGTAGCTTTTGATTTCTTTTATTATCATCTCGGATTTGCCGTACATTGAAAGCGCCTCCATGCGCGCAAACATGTCGCCTTCATAGCCCATACGTTTAATGATATAAAGATCGTGCGAGAATTTTTCATCCGGAGCGGGACCGAGCTGCCTGAATACGCGTTCAAGCTTTTTCGGCAGGTTTTTATTGTTGAAATATCCGTACATTATCCAGAAATACAGGCCGCCCTCCGAGCAGTAACCGGTCGGAACGGGATTTCCTTCTTCGTCTATATAAATTGAAGACGACGGGAAAATGTCGCTTTCGTTTCCGTCCGACACTTTTTCGACGGTTTGACGCATAAATTTGTCAATTGTGCGCGCCTGATCGACCCATTCCTTTTCGCCAAGCAGTTCGCCGAGCTGTCCAATGGCTTTTGCAAACATAAAATTTGTTACTGTTGAAATGGGATTGTTGTATACTGCCGAAGGCTCGTTTTTAAAGGAGGTTGTGTAGGACGACGTGTAGATTATTTCCGGAAGGTTTTCAAGCAGACCGTATTTGTTTTTGTAGCGGTTAAGCGAATCGACAAGAAAATCTATACCCTTGCGGTTTTCGGTCAGCAGCCGGATATCCGCGCTTCTTAAATAATATTCGTACAGCTGAAGAAGCAGGTATATTGTCCAGTTGTGGATTATGCAGCGGTAGTTTGACGGGTAGCATGCGTATGCGACGTCGCAGTATTTCGATACCGTATCGGCTATCTGATTTTCAAGATAGCATTTTTCAACCGACATATCGCCCAGCATCATTCTTGAAGCCGGCGCAATCCACCGGCAGCAGTCGTTCCAACCGCCGCCGCGCTCTCTCTGAGCGCAGTCCATGAACGTGTCAAAGGTATTGATTATTAGAGCGGTGCGGCACGCTTTATATATGCGGTTTATTTCGCCGTCGCTGCATACGAAGCCTCCTCCGGAAAGATCCTTAATCTGGCACAGCCGGACGAATACGCGTCCGATTGTATATGAACGGGCGCCTTTTACGATAATTCTAAGGTAACGGAGCACATACGCCTCAAATGTTTCAAAAATATGCTTACCGGGCGATAAACTTAGGACGGTGCAGGCGCGCACGTGCGAATTCTGTCCGGACGGCTCGGAATAAAACTCGCCTTCCTCGCGCGAAATCTTTTCCGGATACATAAGCGTGACCTCGCAAGGCTCGGTACACTCAAATTCAAGTCCGATAAAGCCGCTTCTGAAAACTCCGAAGTCGTAATCGACGCAGCTTTCGTTTTCAGCGTCAAAAACCCTGATCTCATCCGTCATTTCGGCGCGTTTTATCCCTTTTGTGTATGTTGCGCCGACGCAGGTGAATACCGAAAAATCAGGGAAAGCCGCAACTCTCGGCAAAAAACTCACGCCGCCGGGAATTATCTCCGTTTCACATTCGTCAGGAGGATTTTCGCCGGTGCGCCAATCGTTTGTCAGGGGAGAAAGAGTGTAGTTTTCAACCCAGAAACGCGCGTGAGAGAAAGAAATATGATTGAGTTCCTTTTGCGGAAGAAGATAGGATTTCCAGCTTCCGTCTCCAGTGCAGAGCGCCGGAACTCCGTCAATATCAATCTGCGCTATAAAAAACGCTGCCTCTCCGGTGTCGGCGAGATTTATCTTTCCGCAATATCCGATTACCTCGGCCGCAATGTGATTTTGTCCCTTGCGCAGATGTTTTTCTATTTCGATAACATCGACTCTCGCGTATTCGTGAGCGGAGCGCGCAGGTCCATAGGAAATAAACTCTCCGTTAATATACAGCTTGTAGTACGACGACGCAGATATCTGCATTACGGCGCGGCTTTGTCCGTTATACACAAGCTGCGCGTAAAAACCTGCGAATACGTGATCGTCGGTTCTGCGGCCGGACGGGAATATCATTTTTGCATCAGAAAAAAACATCTGCATTTCCTCCGTAATCGTTGAATTGTTATAAATCGTTCTGCGCGTTGTTCTTCCGGTATGAACGGTATTCCGCCGGCGTTTTTTTACACACGGTTTTGAACTGCGAGCAGAACAGAGAGACATTTTTGTAGCCAAGCTCCCGCGCAATCTCTTCAACGCTCTTTCCGGTATTTTCAAGCATATCGCACGCGTCAACCGCCCTGCGCATTATTTTGTAGTCCATGATTGTCATGAAAAGCTCTTTTTTAAAAATGCGGTTGAGATAGTCCGGATTCAGCCCGAGCTCTCCCGCAAGCGAGCTTATGCTTATGTTTCGGTTCTGCTGTATCAGGTTCATCGCTTTGAGAACGTAATTAAAGCCGCTGCTTTTCTTCTCTGCGTCATTTGATCCGATATTGCCGCTGTATATGAAAAGCAGTTCGTCAAGATATTTTTTTACGGTATCGCAAGACAGAGCGGAACCTTGCGCCGTGTTCCTTTCGGATATAAGCAGGAGCAGACGTTCAACGATTTTTTGCTTTTCAAACGGAATGTGAGCTATTCCCGAAGGGAGCTTGTCCGGCGCTGCGAATGAAGTCATTTCCGGTTCAAACAGACAGTTGTAAATCCTTATGTTCTGCGGCATCGAGTAACGGTGACACTGACCAGGATGTATGAGCATCATGTCGCCTGCCCGGATTACGTTTGTATTACGATCCCAGATGTGAAGCGACTGGTTTTCGGTTACATATATCAAAAGATAACAGGAAAGCGTATGCGGACCGGTCGTGACGTCATGAAGAAGCTGCCACGCGTGAATACGTACCGGATCGTCCGCGCCTATAAAAAAATCAAGATATGCCATTGACGCAGCGCTCCGGAACGAGACGCAGGTTGTATGTTCCGCTTCCAAGCGTCAATACGGGCTTCTTTTCAATTCTGCGTTCGCCTTCCCACATTCCGCAGTCATCGAACTTTTCCCATTTTGGTATTTCAAGTACGGCCGATGTGTTCGGGGGAATCGTTACGGTCAGCTCAAGTCCGCCGTAAAGCTTTTCGGCTTTGAAAGCCACGGTTCCGGACATTGTCTTAATTTTACATTCGCAGAACTGCATGTCAGACGGCATGCAGGGCGCTATACGGAAGCTCCGGAATGCTGGAGTCAATGCCGTGATACCGGCAAAAACACGATAAAATGCGGCGTCTATGCCCGCAAACAATTCGTGGCTGTGCGAATGCATGACTCCCTTGACAGCCCACTGCTCCCAAAGCGAGGTTGCTCCCGTTGCAAGCCAGTATCCGAAGCCCGGATATTCGCCTCTTTTCAAAATGTCCGGCAGAAGATCGATTCCGCCCGAAAATGCCGCCGCGGGAATAAGAGCCATTGTTCCGAAGCCTCCGGTGTCCAGACAGCCGTCCTCCCTGATTTTGCGGCAGAGGGCGTCGCCGGTTTTTATTCTGCGCTCGCCTTCAATCAATCCGAAATAAAGCGGAAGTATCATTTCAGGCTGCCTTCCGGTGTTTATACTGCCGTCCGGATTGTAATATTTACGGTAAAACGACTCGCGGATTGTTCTTTTGCAGCTTTCAAAAAGCTTCTCGTCGCTTTCTATACCGAAAACTCCTGCGAGATGCTCCATTATACAGCAATAGGCAAACAGCAGCGAGGTGTTGACCGCCATTTTGCATTCTCCGATGTTTTCCCACGTATTGTCGTTCGGGAGACACCAGTCTCCGAAACCTTTTGTCCAGATGCCGTCTTCGGAATTGTTAAACCAATTCAAAACGTCGTCCTTCATTTTCGGATACAGCTCGCGGACCGCATTTGTGTCTCCGTAAAAACGGTACAGCCGAAACGCGAGCATTATATAGTCGCCGTGCCAGTCGGGGTTTTCTTCGCCGTTTCTGAAAGGAGTGTTTGTTATGTCGCGCAGCCATTTTTTGTAGTACGAGTACATATTGAAATTATAAATCGCGGCGGCTTCGATCATCTGCGAGTCCATTTGACACGGAGTGCGCTCGTCCCGTACGGGACAGTCGGTAGGTATGCTTACAAAATTGCAAAGCATACTGTGCCTGCAGAGCTTATGTATGCGGTTTATAGCTGCGTCCGAGCAGGAGAAAGAGCCCGTGCTCTCGAGCGACGCAGAAATTTGCAGCGCCCGGATACGAAAGTATGACGTTTTGTCAAGTCCGCTTACCAATGCGTAACGAAATCCGTGATAGGTGAATTTCGGCGTGTAGCTGCCGCGTCCGCTTCCGCAGATATAAACATCCTCTGCCTTTGCCGCGCGGTTGGTTTCGGGATCCGGCGTTCCGTCCGGATGTATCATCTCGCTGTGAGAAATTTTTATCGCGCAGCCTTTTTCGCCTTCGATTTCAATGCTTGTAACGCCTTGGAGGTTGCAGCCGAAATCGAATACGACTCCGTTATCCGTTTCCCATGAGTTAATCGGAAAATATTCCGCGATGACGCATATAGGAGGCATTTCATCCGGAATCAGTTTTCCTTTCGGAGAAGCATCCTCGTCGGCAATGACTTCAAATTTTTTGAAATCACTTATTGACGCGTCGAAAACCTCGCCGCTGTATATTCCGTTTGAAGCAATTGGCGATGAAACGCCGGAAAAATTATTGTCGCTGATTATAAAATCGGTTTTTCCGTCCGTGTATGTAAACGACAAAAGACAGCGGCACCCCATTTTTCCGTAATAACGATATCCGAATTGCGAAAATTCGTTATTGTAGCCTTTGCCGAGCTGAATTGAAAAAATATTTTCTCCCGGCTTTAAAAAATTTGTTATATCATATGTTTCAAAATAACAGAATTTATCATACAGCGTATTCGGCGGCGCAAGGAGACGGTCTGAGCAGGACGAGCCGTTGCAGGAGCAGTCGGTAAAACCAAGCCCGGTTACGTATGCGCGCGCCTTGACAGGAGCTGTGTCAAGCGAAAAAGAACGGAAAAAAACGGGTGAGTTTATGCTTTCGTCCGGGCATATCAGCCATTTGGCGCCGCGAAAGCTTTCGATTGCAGTTTCGAATCTGGCTTTGTGAGAAACCGTCGCTTCTCCGTCTGAATACGCCGTGACTCTCCACGTATACTCTTTTCCTTCTTTAGGGCTGAAATAATCCGACAGTTGAAAAGTCATTGTTTCGCCCTCGGTCACGCTGCTGTCGAAAACGGTTTTTTCATTGTCCATGACTTCGATACGAAAAGCGTTCTGAATCTCATTGCGTTTTCCGTCGGCGAGATAATTCCAACTCAGAAGTATTTCTTTCCCGACTCCGAGCGGGTCGGTGTTTCCGTTACAATATAATCTGTCAAATGTCATATCGACGCCCTCTTTTTTTAGTTTTTCAGATATCCGAGACAATCAACACGGAAAAAATTGTTCTGCGCGTTCGAAAACTGAATATTCAGTCTCCGCTTTCCAAAACTCACAGTGACGAAATCCAATCACATTATGTTAAAAGTGCTGGTACATTCTGACTTTAGGATACAGATATTTTAACATGATGTACATTGTACTGTCAACATTGATTGCCCGGCGAAAGTCGGAATATTGATATAGAAAAAAGAGCAGACACGAAAAAACTGCAATCGCGATGCTTTTTCGGACACAAAAAAACGGCAGGTCATCGCTTCCGGATGCCTGTCGTTAAAGCTTCGCCTGACTTAATGATTTCTTTGAGGAAAGACGAAGCGGGCGAGTATATTTACTGTTGCTATTGAGATTGCGATTACGGCTGAGATAAATAAAGTCTGCGAACCGATTTTTAGAAATTCCGAATAGTTCTCACGGACAAGCTCGATCATGGATTTGTACAGCCCGACGCCCGGGACGAGCGGAATAATGCCGGGCAGAACGAAAACCGTCGAAGGCATTTTGAAAACTCTTGCCGCTGTTTCACCGGCGACGGCAACAAAAAGCGCGCCGACAAAGTAAGAAAGAATTTCGTTGCCTGAGAAAATTAAAAGCGCTCTGAAAATGACGTAAGAAACGCCTGCGATAAACGAGGAGAAGATAATCGTTTTATCCGGCGCCCGCATTAGAATTGCAAAAAACGCCGTTGCCGCAAAGCAAAACACAAATTCATAAATCAGCCCTAAGTAACCGTTCAAGCCCATTACAGCACACCTCCGAGATTAATATATACGCTGAGTCCGACGGCGACTCCGGCGGCAAGCGAGCCTGCGACGATAACGGCTTCGGTGAAGCGCGCCGTGCCCGACACAAGGTCGCCCACGACGGTGTCTCTTATTGCATTTGTAAGGCTGAGCCCGGGAAGCAGAGGCATTATCGCGCCTATCGTAATTGTGTCGATGCTGCCGGTTTTAAAACACACGGTTGACACAATGGCTGCCGCGGTAATAAACAATCCTCCGAAGAACGATACCGCGAAATTGTGAATGTTGGTATGTCTGAAAAAACCGGTTACAAACTGTATAAAGGCGCTGCAGAAAAATGACACGATAAAATCAAAAACGGATCCGCCGAAAAGCATCGTAAACATGGCGGCGGACAGCCCGGCTGCAATCGCAAACCGGAAATGCTGTTTTTTCCCCGGTTCGTTCAGATTGCGAAGAAGACGTTCGGTTTCCTCAAGCGTGATATCTCCCCGGCAGAAGGCGCGCGAGTAGGAGTTTGCGCGTTCGAGCCGATAAAGATTGACCGAACGGAGACGTATGCGGCTGACCGACGTGAGCGGCGTTCCTCCGTCGCGGTTCATCGAAATAAAAAATCCGGTCGGAAAAGCGATAACGCTCGGTTCTGCGCCCCCGGCGCGGCACATCCTAAGTACGGTTTCTTCCGCACGGAAGGTTTCTCCGCCGTTTTCAAGTATCGTTATTCCGGCAAGTTCGGCGGTATGAAGAAGAAACGAATCGTTTTTTTCTTCGTCAGTCATGCTTTTGACCTCCTGATGAGCCTGCAACGACGTCTTTCAGCGAAATTTTGTCAAGCTTTTCGGATATTATATAGTTTATGTCGTCGAAAACGTGATTGTAAAAGCAGGAGCATTCGCCGTCGCAGCCGTCGTGTTCGCATTTGAAGTCGTCGCTGAGACACGGCGAGATCGTAAGAGGCCCTTCAATGATCTCAATGATCATTCTCATTGAAATATCTTTCGGAGCGCCGTTCAAAGCGTAGCCGCCGTTGACGCCTTTTCTTGATTTGACGACGTTTCCGTTAACCAGCTTGCTTAATATTTTTATCGTAAATCTGAGCGGTACCCGCGCTTCTTCAGAGACGGTTTTTGCATCGGTAAGCTTGCCTTTAACCGCAAGACAGCGCATGATTCTAAGCGCGTAATCCGATTCACGGGTTATTTTCATTTTTATAACCCTTCCTTTCTTCCGGACTTGTTTTTATCTTTAAAATCCGCCTTTTTCCGGCATGCGTTTAAATAATACAAAATAAGTATACTATATGTATTATATTGCCGGACTGACGTTTTGTCAATGCGGAGGGTTGAAAAACATAATAACATAAAGATTTTTTGATCAAAAAAAGTAAAATCAAATAAAAATGCGTATATTATATGTGATTAAAATAAAACGGAGGCGAGAAGCATGCCGACTGTACGTGAAATGATCGAGAAAAGGGAATACGATTTTCTTTCAGAATTTGCATGTAAGAGCGCTGAGACAAAGGGAAGGGATAATCCCGTGTCATACTGCGGCCTGCGCGGAGAGTTCCAGCGCGACAGAGACAGAATCCTTCATTCAAAGGCTTTCCGGCGTCTTATGTATAAAACGCAGGTGTTTCTGTCTCCGGAAGCAGACCACTACCGCACGAGGCTGACACACACTCTTGAGGTTACGCAGATTGCCCGAACAATCGCGCGCGCGCTGCGGCTGAACGAGGATCTGACTGAAGCCGTGTCGCTTGGGCATGATCTCGGTCACACTCCGTTCGGACATGCCGGAGAGCGAGTGCTTCAAAGGTGCTGCGATCCGGCGTTTACACATTATGCCCAGAGCCTCAGAGTTGTTGAAAAGCTTGAAAATTTATCTCTTACGTATGAAGTACGGGACGGAATATATTATCACACAATCGGAGGCGCTCATACGCTTGAGGGCAGAATTGTCAAGGAAGCCGACAGAATTGCGTTTATTAATCACGATATCGACGACGCATGCCGCGCTGGAATTCTGACTTCCGACGACATCCCGAAGGATCTTCGCTCGGTGCTCGGCGAAACTCACGGAGAACGTATTCAGTGTATGGTTTGTTCGATTGTTGAAGCCAGCGAAGGTATTCCCGACATAAAAATGACGCCCGAGGTCGACGACGCGACGAGCAGGCTCCACCAGTTCCTTTACGAAAAAGTGTACCGGAATCCGGTGGCGAAGGGAGAAGAAGGAAAGGCGGAGGAGATGCTTGAAAAACTGTACGGCTACTTTATGTCAAATCCGGAAAAGCTGCCCGGCGAATACCGCGACAATCTGGCAAATGAACCGCTGAAAATTGTTGTCTGCGACTATATTTCGGGAATGACCGACAGATACGCGGTTGGAATGTTTAAAAAGCTGTTTATTCCCGAACCTTGGAGATAAAGCGTGGTGATATGAAATTATTTCGTCTCAGATAGTTGAAGAAATCAAATACAGGAACGATATAGTCGACGTTATATCCGGCTATGTTACGCTCAGACGCGCCGGATCGAATATGCAGGGGCTGTGCCCGTTTCACAGTGAGCGTACGCCGTCGTTTACGGTGTTTCCTTCAAGCCGAACTTTCAAATGCTTCGGATGCGGCGCAGGAGGAGACGTCATAACATTTGTAATGAAGGCCGAAAATGTCGATTACCGCGAAGCGCTTGAAAAACTTGCTTCTCGTGCCGGTATTGTGATACCGGAAGACGACAGGTATTCGAATAATTCAATCAAACGCAGGCGCGTGCTCGACATGAACCGTGAGGCGGCGAAGTTTTTTCACCGCGAACTCATGGCGTCGTCTGAGGCGCTGGCGTATCTTGAAAAACGGCGGCTGTCAATGTCCCTGATAAATCATTTCGGTTTGGGATTTGCGCCAAACAGCTTTGTAAAACTGACGGATGCACTCAGATCGAGCGGGTATACAAGCGAAGAGATGACGGAAGGCTTTTTATGCGGAATAAGTAAAAAAACCGGCCGGCCGTACGATTATTTCAGAAACCGGATTATGTTTCCGATAATCGACGTATCCGGCGAAGTTATCGCGTTCGGCGGCAGGGTTATGGACGACAGCTCGCCAAAGTACCTGAATTCGTCCGATACTCCGGCATTTAAGAAAAGCCGAAGTCTGTATGCGCTTAATTTTGCCAAAAACGCCTGCTCGGAACAGTTGATTTTGTGCGAAGGATATATGGATGTTATCGCTTTGCACGGCGCGGGCTTCACGAACGCAGTCGCAACGCTCGGAACCGCAATAACTCCGGAGCATGCAAGACTTATGAAACGGTACACACAAAAAGTTATCATTTCATACGACAGTGACGACGCCGGACAGCGAGCCGCCGACCGAGCGTTTGCGCTGCTCGGAGAGGCAGGACTTGAAACGAAGATTCTCCGCGTTGAAAACGCCAAAGACCCCGACGAATATATAAAAAAATTCGGAAAAAGCGCTTTTGAAAAGCTGCTTTCGGGCAGCCGCTCACGGTTTGACTTCCAATACGACTCAATCAAAGCAAAAAACGACATAAAGACAACAGACGGCAAGGTCAAAGCGGCTTCTGAAATTGGCGAGGTTATATCAAGAGTGTATTCAAACGTTGAGCGTGACATATATATAAGAAGGATTTCCGAGGATCTCGGAGTGCCGTATGAAAGCATGCGCGCGGACGTTGAAAGAAGAATGAGGAAAAACGCCGCTTCTGAAAAAAAAGAGGAGCGCAGGCAGATATTGCGCAAAACAGAAGGATTTGCGGATTCAGTAAATCCGGACGCCGTACGAAACAAACGCGCAGCCGGTGCGGAAGAAGCGCTGCTCGGTATCCTGCTTGCTTATCCGGAGCTGATAAAGGAATACAAAAACAGTCCGTTTTTCCTGAAGCCGGATGAATTTTTCACGTCGTTTGGCCGCAGAATATATGAAGCGGTCACGGAGGAAAACGACGCTCCGTTCGATATCGGAGTTTTAAATGAAAAGTTTACTCCGGACGAAATGGGAAGGATTTCGGCAATGATTGCCGCCCGCTGCGATCTTACCAAAAACGATTTGGCGGCGGCTGAGGAATATGCGGCGATAATACGCGATGAACACAGCAAGTCGCTCGGTCTGGAAGAACTGATTCAGGCAAAGCGCAATAAGCTGAAAAAATAAAAAATGTTAAAAAGTCAAATTTGGCATAATCAGAAAGGTCGGTATAAACAGTGAACGAAGAAAACAAAATTTCAGATGCCTCTGAAAAAAAGCTTGAGGTGCGCGACCTCGTTGAAAAGGGAAAGGCGAAGGGCACGCTTTCAAACAGCGAGATTATGGAGGCTCTTGAAGACGTAGATTACGACATAGAGCAGATTGAAAAGCTGTATGAAACGCTTGAAAGCAACGGCATTGAAGTTACGGGATATCTCGACACTCCGGAATTTGAAGAGATTGAAAATGAGATTGAGCGTTATGAAAGCGCCGAAGACATGGAAAAGATGCTTACCCAGGAAGGGCTTGCAATCGACGATCCGGTCAGAATGTATTTGAAGGAGATCGGAAAGGTTCCGCTTCTTGACGCCGACCGTGAAATGGTTTTGGCCGAGCTTATGTCAAAGGGCGACGTTAAAGCAAAGCAGGAGCTTGTCGAGGCCAACCTCAGGCTTGTTGTCAGCATTGCAAAAAGGTATGTCGGAAAGGGAATGTTCTTTCTTGATCTGATACAGGAAGGAAATCTCGGTCTAATGAAGGCGGTTGACAAATTCGACTATCAGAAGGGCTATAAGTTTTCCACATACGCCACATGGTGGATAAGACAGGCGATAACGCGAGCCATTGCCGATCAGGCGAGAACAATAAGAATCCCGGTTCATATGGTCGAGACGATACATAAAGTATCGAGAGTGCAGAGACAGCTTCTTCAGGAGCTTGGCCACGAGGCTTCGGCGGAAGAAGTTGCCGAATACATGGGTATG
>JAQXSY010000122.1 GCA_029219205.1 Bacillota bacterium
AGGCAATTTCGGCGACGGCGCAGTATACAGAATTAAATTCAACGACGATTTATCCGTAAAGTCTAATGAGCTGTGGGCGCGGGATCCTGACAATTTAGTCAGTACCGACGGTATGATTATGGATGAAAACGGGAATCTGTATATTGCGGATTTTTGCGCAAATGCAATCGTTAAAATTCTGCCTGACGGCACCGTTACAAGACTTTGCCAAAACGGCGATACAGACGGCTTTAACGGCGAGCTTGACGAGCCGGGTGAACCCATAATCTGGAACGGAAAATTGATTGTATCCTGTTTTGACGTGGTAACAAACGATATTGTTGTTAATACAAAATGCGAGTTTCCGGCAACATTGGCACAGATTGAGCTTTGAGGAGGTGGCAAGTATGCCAAATCTTGAAAAAATTAAAGAAATGATATTTGAAACGGATAACGCTGCCTGCTTTATTGAAAGAGAGCGTATTTTGCAAAGACTTGAGTGTGAATTCAAGAATTATGATAAGACGGATAAATACGCGCTTATTTTCTCACGCCTGTTAAGCGAGGTCTCTACTCCGATAGAGGACTGCGATTACTTTGCGGGCAGGGTAAAGGAAGCACTGCCGGACCCGGGAATGAACGCACCGAATTGTTTGCTTTGCTCTACGGGTCATATGAGCTTTAATTATTCGGAAATTCTTAACTGCGGGCTAAAGGGTATGCTTGATAAAATCAAAAAAGCAAATACCGACGGTGAAACGGCGGTATTTGCTCAAAATGCCGATATTGTGGTTTCGGCTGTCAGGGATTTTGCAAAGCGTTATTCGGCTGCGGCTCGTAAGAAAGGCTTTGACAGAATGGCGGAAGCGCTTGAAAGGGTGCCGTTTGAGCCTGCGTATGATTTTTACTCCGCATTGCAAAGCGTGTGGCTTATTCATATGATAGCAAGCTGTTACGTAGGAAACCGCGATTATGCATTCGGCCGTTTTGACAGATATATGCTTCCGTTTTATTTAAAGTCGCTTAAAAACGGTATGACAGAAGATGAGGCAACCGAGCTTTTGGCAGGATTTTTTATCAAAACAAATGAAATATGCGGCAGGTGTACCCATAATTATAAAACAAAGCCGGTGCTCAGTCAGGCATCAAAGCAATATGTGAATATAGGCGGGGAAGAGCCTAACGCATTTTCAAAAACAGTGCTTAAAGCAGCTGTGAAAGCAAATATGGCTCAGCCCGAAATAAACGTTATTTTAAAGCCGGACGCCGATAATGACTTTACCGACGCTGTTTTTGAAGCAATGAGAGTTCTGACCGATAAGCTTCATATTTATAATTATGACATTATATTTAACGCGCTTACTAATAAAGGTATCGATGAGCCTACGGCAAAGGATTTCACCTTTTCCGCCTGTTGCACTTTTGACCTTAACTACCATTCCTACCGTCTGGAATATTATGTTCCCGTACCGCAGTTATTTCTTAAAGCCCTTAAAAAGCAAAACTATGCTTCACTTGATGAGCTTGTAAATGCGGTAAAGGAAGAAATACGCGCGGATATTCAAAGAGACGTTGACGAAAAGGAAAACTGTTTTGGAAATAAAGAATTCGCAAGACAGGCATTTGTTTTTGACGGACTGTTTCTGACCGACAGCTCCTACGAGTGCCGCTTTGCCTGTGACGGCAGGGCAAAATATACGGTTTATAACGCTTTTTGTCCCGGTGTGGCAACCATAGGCGACTCGCTTATGGTTTTGGATAAGCTTGTTTTTAAGGAAAAAAGGCTTGAATTCGGGGAATTTATTAAGATACTTGAAAATAATTTTGCGGGTAATGAAGAATTAAGACAGGAAATACTGAGCCTTACAAAATTCGGAAACGATACCGAGGCGGACAAATATACAACCCTTGCGGGAAACATTTTCCTTGATGCGGCAGACGGAGTAAGTCTCAAGGAAAACCGATACCTTATCGGAGGATTTTATTCCTTAGAGCGAGATAATTCATGGAGCGGTGAGGTCGGAGCTACGCCCGACGGCAGGCTTAGCGGAGAGCCGTTTTCCGAAAATCAGTCTCCTACCTACGGAACCGACCGAAACGGTATAACCGCTTTGCTTAAAAGTGTCGCAAAGCTTCCGTTTTACCGCACCGCAACGGGAGGACTTAATCTTACTTTTTCCGGCAGCGTTTCCGCAAAAATACTGAAAGCTCTTATTCTTTCTTACTTTGAAATTGGCGGTCTGCATGTGGGCATAAGCGTTATAAACCGTGAAATGCTTGAGGACGCAATGGTTAATCCTGATAAATACAAATCTCTTACCGTAAGGCTTTACGGCTTCAGCGAATACTTTATTAGTTTACCTAAGTGGCAGCAAATAGCAGTAATCAACAGAACGAGGTACGAATGCTGAGGAAATCAAAATGCAGGGAAATATTTTTAATATACAGCGTTTTTGCGTGAACGACGGTCCCGGAATAAGGACCACCGTATTTTTAAACGGCTGTCCGCTTTCTTGTACGTGGTGTCACAATCCCGAAAGTCAGTCATTTAAGCCGGAAATACTTTTCTACAGGGATAAATGTACCGGCTGCGGCAGATGCAAAAATCTGACCGTGAACAGCACCGATTTTGTCTGCTTTAACGGCGCAAAAGAGATTTGCGGGAAAATGATTGAATCCGACTATGTGATTTCCGAGGTATTAAAGGATAAAATATTTTATGATACCTCGAACGGAGGAATGACCCTCTCGGGCGGCGAGCCGCTGTCTCAGCCTGAATTTACGCTTGAACTGCTTAAAAAAGCAAAGGAAAACGGAATACATTCGGCTTTGGAAACCTGCGGCTTTGCAAATACCGAGGTTATGAGAAAAGCCGCAGAACTGACAGACCTGTTTTTATTTGATTATAAGGAATCAGATCCAATACTTCATAAGAAATTCACCGGGCAAGACAACACCCTTATACTTGATAACCTTAATTTGCTTAATGTTCTCGGGAAAAATGTTATACTGCGCTGTCCGATAATTCCGGGATTTAATGACAGAGATGATCATTTTTTGGAAATTTCAAAAACTGCAAACCGTTTTGAATGCATTGAGCATATAGAAATAGAGCCTTATCACTCTCTCGGAGCAGGGAAATACGAGGCTCTCGGCAGAAAAAATCCGAACATTGCAGTTCCCAAAGCAGTGACAGTGGAAGATTGGCTTAAAAAGCTTCGCACCCTGACAGAGAAAGAAGTGAAAAAGGCATAATTATCAATTTGCAGAGGGAGTGGAACTTATTTTGTCAAGAGGTCTCAGGGTTTGAGTAATTGGTGGTTTTTATTGTCCACTTTTACTTGACAAATTCATTGAACCGATTTGATTTTAAAATGAGTTTGCGATGTATTTTATATTAATGTTAATATTGGCAATCGCCGCTTCAAGCTATGCCTTTCTATTTTGACCTAACCCGCAGTTCAATGCGGGTTTTTTTGATTTTCGGTTCACATACATACCTTCTCTAATTTTTCGCGGTTATTTTGTTGTTATTACGTTTTAAAGAAAAATTTTTGGAACGTTTGCGGAGTTTTTCAAAGATACATTCGGTATTTTTTTACGCTTTCTCAAAATGGTAGCATAGAAGTTTTTTTGAAATTTGTTAGTGATTTAATTAACCAATTGGTAAATGTGTTTATTTTTTCAGGGCAAAAATCATTAAAAAGTAGTAGAGGTGCATTGACACAAAGCTTTTTGTTTGATATGATTAACTTGCAGGAAACAAGTAGTATACGCTAATGTTATAAAAGGAGAATTTGTATGAAAAACATTAACATGCTGAAACGCATATTTTGCGGAATACTTGCTGTGGCTATTGTTAGCAGCTGCG
Source organism: Bacillota bacterium (assembly GCA_029219205.1). Lineage (GTDB taxonomy): Bacteria > Bacillota > Clostridia > Oscillospirales > CAG-272 > SUG1495. The sequence continues at coordinate 3,851 of JAQXSY010000122.1, forward strand.
CGGGGTGCAAGAAAAGCGTGGATGGAAGTTCTTCAAAAAGCGGGACTTCAGTAGGCGGCGGAGAATATGACGTTGTCGGAAAAGGCGACGAACCGACTCTTGACGAACTCAAAGAAGAACTCGGTCTTCCGGATCTTAAAATAACCGGAGAGAAGGTTACATATCTTAACTGGATGCCCAAAGAGTATTTGGACGATCCGCAAAGAACCTTTTATCATGTAAGTATGCTTATGCAGAAATATTACGGTTGCTCACTGGAGTTTATTAACACTACTTATGAGCAACTTCCTACAAAAGCTGCGCAGATGGTTCTTTCGGGTCAGTCACCTGATATTATTTTCTATAAATCAGCAGATAATCCGGGATTTATCTACAATAATGTTGTTCAGCCGTATGATGACTATGCAGACTTAAATGCCAAAATGTTTGATGGGTGGAAAGAAGCTATGAAAAAGCTTGCTTTCAACGGTAAAAACTATTTTCTGTATCCGTCAATTTATAATAACGGACGTGTTATCTATATTAAAAAGATGTTTACGGACATTGGAGAAAAGACTCCTCTTGAGCTTTACAGAGACGGAAAATGGACGTGGAGCAAGTTCAGAGAGCTCGCCAAAAAGCTTACGGTAGATAGTAACGGAGATGGAACCCCGGAAGTTTTTGGTTGCAACTATGATGCGCTATATATATATACTTCCTGCGGCGAG
>JAQXSY010000123.1 GCA_029219205.1 Bacillota bacterium
AAACAACGATAACGGAAGTAACGTAGCCATACAAAGAATCGCTGATGAAGTTGGAATGGAATATATGACAGTCAAACAATACCTTACGATTGGCTTGTTGAACGAGCGCCGTGCGGACTTTTACAAGGACTATGACGAGGACGGAGAGGAAACTGATGAGGATGTTACAGTGGATTATTCTTCTGAGCCTGATAAGCTGTATTCTTGCGATGTGTTGTATAACGCCTTATATGCGGCATATGACGAATTAACCTACCGTGAACAGCGTACCATTGCCAAGCATCTAGGCTTTTGCGATTCTTGTTGGTCTACAAGGAAGGTGATACTTAAAAACGGAGAAGTCGAGTATATCCCAATAAAGCCAATGACCTTTGAGGAAATTTCTCACTCTGCCAGTCGAAAGTCCGATAAAGTTTCGGAGAGGACATTTTATAATGCACTTGAAAAGATGAAAAAATATTTAGAAGAAAATATTGATTACCGATACATTTTCGGATAAATCAAAAAAGGCGTCGTATTACAAAGCACGAAAGCTAAGCAATACGGCGCTTGATTTTTGCAATCAGCACATTCGATTGTTGTCACTATTTGTTCTAAAATAAACGGTGACAATTTCTGTTTTGATACTTTTCGGTTTGAATATTAAAATAACACTCTTCGAAGGCAAAAATATGATGATAGGAAAATTTTCAATAATTGATTGACAAATTCGTCAATAAGTTATATACTTATAACATAATAATAAATATGTAACGAGGTGTTTGCCGTGTCAAAAGCTCCGGCTGTTGATTATGCATTGAAAATTATTGAGTTTCTCGCTGTTTCAGACGGTGAAGTAGGTATTTCGGATATCTGCAACGGTCTTAACATAAATAAAAATGCTACTTCAAGAGTGCTTGATGCCCTTATGGAGCAAAAATGGATTTATTTAAGCAATGCGGGGCAAAAGAAATACCGGCTTACAATGAAACCGTTTTCCGTTATAACGAAAAGTATTGAGAAAAATAATGTTGTAAAGATTTCAAAGCCGTATTTAGAGCAAATACACAGCGCCTTAGGTGATTCGGTATATCTCGGAATCAAAAAAGATGATAAGGTACTTTATGAGCTTCATTTTGATTCGGTAAAGGATGTCAGAATTAACGGTTGCGTCGGCGGCGAATATCCGCTTCATTGCTCGGCTCCGGGAAAGGTTCTTTTATCTTACGGCGAACGAAGTGAAATTGAAAAATATTTCAGTAGTCCCATAACAAAAAGATCCGAAAAAACCGTAGCTACAGCCGACGCCTTTTTTAAAGAGGCGGAAAAAATAAGGGAAAACGGCTATGCTGTTGATGACGAGGAGTTTGCAAAGGGCATAGTGTGCATTTCCTGTCCATTGTTCGACAGTAACGGGCAGACGGTTGCGGCAATCGGAATTTCAAGCCTTACTTTATATGATGATATTGATTCACTCATCAATGAAAAATACCCGCTGATTAAAGAGGCTGCGTATAATATTTCGCTTAGTCTCGGCTATAAGGAGGAAGCGTAATTATGCCGCTTTGCAATCATTCAATTGATACATACGTAAGAAATGGATTTTTTGACCGTCTTAACGATTTGCCGCCTATAGAAAGAGCGGTAGAAAAGCTAAGGTTTGAGATTGAGGCACTCGATTTTGAACTGCGAGAGACAGACGAATTGTTGGGTTGGTTCAAATTTCAAGATACTGATAATAAATGGAGGAATAAGTATGACAGATAATTTCAACAAATTCTTTGACCACACATTGCTTAAAGCCTCAACAACAGAGGCACAGCTCAAAAAAGTGTGCGACGAAGCGGTAAAGTACGGCTTTTGCTCAGTGGCAGTTAACACCGGAATGGTGAAAAAATGCGCTGAGTTTTTGAAGGGCAGCGGCGTTCTGACCGACGCAGCAGTGGGATTTCCGCTCGGAATAACTACTGTTGAAACAAAGGTATTCGAAGCTGAGGATGCTGTAAAAAACGGCGCTAATGAGATAGATTACGTTGTTAATATCGGAAAAGTCAAGGAAGGAGATCGGGAATATATCAGAAAAGAAATGGAAACTATGGTTTCGCTTTGCCGTAAATACGGTGTTACTTCAAAGGTAATATTTGAAAACTGCTATCTGACCGATGAGGAAAAAGTAGGACTTTGTAAAATTGCCAAAGAGGTGAGTCCTG
>JAQXSY010000124.1 GCA_029219205.1 Bacillota bacterium
TTATGTATAATATCTTTTGATACGGAGAAGTACCCAAGAGGCTGAAGGGTCTGGCTTCGAACACCAGTAGGCGGCTAATTACCGTGCGGGGGTTCAAATCCCCCCTTCTCCGCCAAAAATCCCGAATGCGAGAGCGTTCGGGATTTTTACTTCTTACCTCTTCACTATTCACTCTTAACTCGTCCGCGCATTCGGAATTTTTGGCAAGTAATAAGTAATAGTGAATAGTGAAAAAGTGTGTGGAAGAAAGTGAGAGTTTGATTTGCTGCTCAAAGCTAAAACCCTAATCATTTACTGCACGATTACGCGGGTTCGAAGTCATCAGCTAAAAACCCAAAAGATTTTTTATAGCCCTTAGACAAAAAAGCGTATTTGCATTTGCAGATACTCTTTTTTCCATGAAGCCCTCATCTTTTCAAAACTTAATTAAGGGTATTCGTATGATTTTTTTACGTGAAGTCGATATCAGCTCCGTTGAGCAATGTTCAAAATTAAAATGTACCGAAGATCAACTTCGGTTTACAAATTCGCCCATATGGACGCTTTTACAAGCCTCTTATGACAACAGCATAAGAGGCAAATGCAAGGTATATGCAATATTTTGCAAAGAAACCGTTGTGGGAATGGTAAGGCTTGATTTCTCTGTTTTCGATAACCATTATGAATTTACGGATCTGATTATCGACAAAGACCACCAGAGAAAGCATTATGCAACTGACGCAATAAAAGAAGTTATCGGACTTTTTCTTGAAGACGGAAAGCACAGGACAATCAGAATTCACGTTGCAAAAGAAAACACTTCTGCCATTCGCCTTTATGAAAAATCCGGTTTTGTTCATCAGCCCGATTCGGACAATGAGTACTTCTATTCTTTTTATCTTAACATTTAAATGCCGTATTTTTGAATCGACTGTTGCTGTTGACTTTTACTTTCCCTGTGCTATAATAGAATAAACTTACTTCATTTTTAATCAAAAGAAGAATTAAGGTGTTTTTATGTGGCTGATAGCTGCGGTTATGTCCGCTTTTTTTGCAGGTCTGACATCAATCCTGGCAAAGTGCGGTATTCGTAAAACCGATTCCGATATCGCAACTGCCGTTCGTACGGGAGTTGTGCTTCTGTTTTCGTGGATAATGGTATTTATTGTCGGATCGTATAATACCATAGCGCAGATTCAGCCGAAATCGCTGTTGTTTCTCATTCTTTCCGGCGCGGCAACAGGAGCATCCTGGATCTGCTATTTTAAGGCTTTGTCGGAGGGAGACGTAAATAAAGTCATACCCATTGACAAATCAAGCACCGTACTTACCGTTCTTTTGGCTATCATCTGCTTCGGCGAGACCGAGCATCTGGCAGTCAAGCTCGCCGGTACGATCCTGCTCGGCGTTGGAGTCATTTTGATGATCGACAAAAAGAAGAGCGATGGAAAAGCCTCCGGAAACAGATACATTTTTTACGCAATAGGCTCGGCGGTTTTTGCCGCCGCAACCTCAATCCTTGCCAAAATCGGAATAACCGACGTTGAATCAAACCTCGGAACTGCTATACGCACCTGCGTCGTTCTGATTATGGCTTGGATTATTGTATTCGTAAAAGGAAAGCAGTCTGCCGTGCGGCATATCGATAAGAAGGAGCTGCTTTTCATTTTCCTTTCCGGCATTGCAACCGGCGCCTCATGGCTCTGCTATTATTACGCTATTCAGAACGGAAAAGTCAGCGTGGTTATTCCTATCGACAAAATGAGCATGCTTATTTCAATCCTGTTCTCTTACATTTTCTTCAAAGAAAAGCTCAGCAGAAAAGCTCTGCTCGGTCTTTGCTTAATGGTGTCCGGCACACTGCTTATGGCAATTTTTGCACGCTGAAACAATCCGAAATTACATATTAAAAGGAGATCAACATCCGAATGCGTTGATCTCCTTTTTTAATTTCACAGCCACTTTGCAAGAATATTCCTGAAAAGCGCAACGTCAGCTTCCGTCGGTATATGCGAAGCGTCGTCGAATGAATTTCCTTCGCCCAACTGCTCGTATTTGCTCTTTCCCATAGGGTGATATTTAATCAGGTCTATGCCGGACAAATTGTCAAGCGAGTCTGCAAGCTCAAGTATCGCCTTCGCATGCTCCGGTTCCGTGTTTACGCCGCGAATAAGTATACAGCGCAGACGTATATTTGCTCCCAGACGATCGGCAAGCTTCAGATTCTTCAAAATTATATCCAAAGGAACGCCGGTATTCTTAAGATGCCTTTCGGGATTACTGTCCTTAAAATCCCAAAGAAAAACGCCCGTAAGCGGCACAAGCCGTTTCAGGTAAGTCTCCGGAAAAAAGCCGCACGTTTCAACCGCAGTCGTTATCCCCTCTTTAACCGACAATTCCAAGAGCTCTAAAGCCGCTTCCGGCTGATTCATGGGTTCTCCGCCCGAAATTGTAATTCCGCCTTCCCTGCCGTAAAACGCTTTGTCCTGCATAACCGATTCAAGAATTTCAGAAACATCCTTTTCATAAACGCTCGGCTCAAGGGCTTCGGACGGACAAAGCAGCACGCATTTTCCGCACCCGATGCACTTTTTACGGTCAATTTCGCGCACAGGTTCGAATATCTGAGCGCCGCAACCCGTTTCAAGACATTCACCGCACCCAATACACCTTTCGCGATGAAACAAAATCCTATGCGTCTGAGTCTGCCCCTCCGGATTATGGCACCATACGCAGCGAAGCGGACAACCGCTGAAAAAAACAGTTGTTCTTATTCCCGGCCCGTCGTGATTGCAGAATTTCTGAATATTGAATATTTTTGCCTTCATTTATTTTCTGCCCGTTCAATAACCATATCCTGCCATTGTTTGTTCAGCGTTGCAAAACGCGCGTTCCAGCCGGAAACACGTACCGACAGAGTCTGATACTGTTCCGGGTGCTTCTGCGCCTCACGCAGCAAGTTGGGATCGGCAACGTCTATCTGCATAAAGAAGCCTCCGAGCGAAAGAAAGCCCTGTATTAGCGAGATCAAAGCCGTAAGTCCTTCTTCACCCTCCGTAGACATTGGAAGGAGCTGTATGTCAAGCGCCGAGCCCGTAACGGTTTTTGTCAAATCGGCCTTGCAGTACGAGCGAATTATCGAAGTTGCGCCGGAACGGTCTGTTCCCGGAGTCGGAGAAGCGTTTCCTGAAAGCACATCCCCGCCTTTTTTGCCGTGCGGTGCGGCAAGGCGGCGCGGCGCCCAATCAATCTGTCTGCCGAACGTACTTATTCCGCCCGGGAAAAAGACTGGAGTTTCATAATCGCGCGAGTTGCAGGCGTCGGTAAAATCCGACACGATACGGGCGGATATCGCATCAACCTCATCGTTGTCGTTGCCGTAGTAACTATAATGCGTTTCCGCATAGCGTCTCAAAGGCTCGTTATCGTTCCAGTTGTTTTTAAGTATTGAGAAAAACTCGGGAAGCGACAGCTTCTTGTCGTCGTAAACAAGCTTTTTTATTGCGTATAGACTGTTTGCAACGTCTGCAAGACCTCCGAGATGCGGAGAAACGACAGTATACACAGTCCCACCTTCAAAATACTGACATCCGCGGCTTATACAGTCATTTTCAAAAAGCGATATTACTGTACATGGCGTGCACGGCCTTGTGCGTTTCCAATGCCATTCCCCGTTTTCTCCCGAAGGTTCTTTTATAAACCAGTCGGACAACGCATTCTTCATGCCTTTTACATGTTCCTGAAGTTTTTGAGAAAAAGTATCGTATATTTCGTCAAACGATGTGAAATCCGAACGGTCGTAGCCCTCAAAAACCTTGTTCTGCAAAATTTCAAGAGCGTCAAACGGTATGTAAGAGAAATATGTTTTGCCGGGAATCTGCACTTCCCAGCAGCCGTCGTTTGCAAAGTTAACCGCCTCTTCGCGGCTGTAACCGTACCCCGTAAGCGCTTTCAGCACAATATCTTCATTATATACGGCAATAACGCCGCCGCCGTACCTCATGACCTCGGCCGTGCGTCTGAGAAGCTGCGGATCGCTGTTTTGGTTCAGTCTCATCGTTATGGGAAAATCGCTTATGCCAAGCTCTTCAACGATGTCCAACACAAGATACGTGACTTCATTTGTTACATCAAATCCGTCACGTCCGATTCCTGCAAGCACAATATTCTGATAGTGCTGTGCGTCTCCGCTGCCGTAATTTCCTCCGCAGACCCATTCGCAACCTTTGATGAAGAAATGTGCAAGCAGCTCGCGCGCTTCGTCAAGCGTAATGATTCCGTTTTCAAGATCATTTTTCAGGTAATCACCAAGCAGAACATCCAGGCGTCCGATTCCCGGCCAGTTTCCGCATAATCTGAGAAACGAAAATGTAAACCATATACTCTGAACCGCCTCGCGGAACGAGCCAGCCGGATTGGCTGGAACATTTTGCAGAGTCTTATAGTTATCACGGTATTCTTCAATACCGCTTAACGCTTCAATATATCTGCGGTGATAGCAGGCAAACGCTTCAAGACAGCTTTTGGCGCTTTCGTAAAAACGGGATTTTTCCGGATCGGTATTCTTTTTCGACGCGTCGTCCACTTTCTTTTCAATGCCTTTGTAGCCGATTTTAAGTATGGTTTCAAAATCAACGGTAAGGTGACTTATCGAGCCGTTCGCATAATCGTTTCCGATCTTTGCCGGAATCACGTGCTTTATCGCCGCGCCGAGCGTAGCCGCACCGCTTATTTTTTCACCGGGACATATGCGAATCGGAGCCTCGCTTGCGATTTTGCTTATCGCCGCGTCGTACTTGTCCGTTTCTGAAGCGTTCATATAGCTTTCGTCAAGAAAAACGCAATCCGTTTTTTTCGTATCAAGGCCGTAAACGAAATTCAGCGAATCATATGCAAATTTTCTGGTTTCTTCGCTCAGGCGCACCGGCCTTTTGATTCCCGCACCAGTATAAAATTCCATTACTGCTCCTCCAACATTAAAATACTTCATTGACTTAATATAAAAAAGATGATATACTCAGTATATCATAACAATCAATTCAGAAACATGAACAATGCTGTGCAAAATATGGACAATTCTGCAAAGGAGCAACCAATGAATATCGAATCCGTATCGGTCGAAAATTTTTACAAGGGCGAGCTTATCGGAGATGTTGTCGACGGAACAGTAGATATAAAGCAGCTGCCGTTTTTTTCGGCAGTTGAATCAACCGAAGGCAGGTATTCGATCCGTCTTGCGGACGGACCCACATTTTCAACCGGCAAAAACGGCTTCTTTCTTGCGCCCGCGAACGTAACCCAAACGATTACTCATCATACCGACCCCGAAACCGGAAATATGCGGGCAAGGTGGGTTTTTTTTAATCTCAGAATAAATGAAGTATACCAGTTTGACCGAATATGCAGTCTTCCCGTTGTGCCGGATGAAGAGGTTTGCCTTAAGCTTCACGATATTCTCGATCAGATTTTTAAAGAAACCGACGCTCTTCTGATCAATTCACTGATTCTCCGGCTTTCATCGGTGCTGATGCAGGCCGGAAGTATCCGCAAAACCGAAAAAAACGAAAATCTTTACGAAGTTTTATACTTCATGCGTGAAAATTACAGAAACGATCTTCGCATTCCCGATCTTGCAAAAATTGCCTGCCTTTCCGAATCCGGATTTTACGCAAAATTCAAAAATGAGTTTTCGGCGTCTCCGCTCCAATATCTCAACAATCTCCGGCTGTCGCAGTCAACAGTGCTGCTTAGACGGACTGATATGCAGATAGCCGAAATAAGCCGTCAGGTCGGCTTTGACGACCCGCTTTATTTCAGCAGGCTTTTCAAAAGAAAATTTCATTTATCGCCAAAGGATTACAGAAATAATTCGCTTTAAAATAAAAAACTGGCGTTCACGGCACAGCTTACCGTGAACACCAGTTTTTTTATGCAGTCAAAAAACGTCGGTTATTTTGAAAATCTATCTCTGACCTTTTCTTCAAGCTCCCCGAGCAAAAGACCCGCAACAATCTCGCCGACAGTCCATCCGGTCTCGACAGACCAGGGCGCCCAACCCACGTCATTCGGAACTCCGTAAACCTCGTGACGGTCAAGGTCTATGGAACGCGGCCAGATTCCGTCGATAATCTTGTCATCGCTTCTGATCTGCGAATCTATGAAGAAACGCGCCACATAATCCTTCATCTCGGCAAAGTATTCGTCGCCGGTAAAATAATACGCGGCCGTTACCGCAATCGGCAGCCAGTTGACGGAATAAAGCAGATCGGAAACGGGATCTCCGTTTTCGGAAAGCACCGAGCTTTCGCCGCCCTTGACTCCGGCGCAGCAGGCAATATACCCTGTATCCCATTCACAGAAGCCTCCGTTTTTATGGCGGTGCGCATTCAGATCGCGCGCAACCATATAAAGCCATGACTTCATTTCGGGATCGTCCGTCGCCTTCCAAAGTATTGAAAGCGGAAGCATCAGACGGCAAAGCTCCTGAGTTTCACTGTGCTCGCGCGCAGTTTCCGGATAATGCGCCATTATCGAACGCATTCCCTTAACTCCCGCGTCATAGTATTTTTTATCCTTTGTAATAAGATAATACAGAAGCAGCGACGCCATATAGTATGCGTTATAGTGAGCGCTCGGAACGTCTGCCGGAATGGAGCGCAGTTCCTCGGAAGTAAAGTATGTTTTTCCGGGACCGCCCGAATAGCTCCATTTTCGAGTCTCCGGGTTCTGCCTGCAGCCCATTACCGTATATACATCCTTTGACTCGCTTATATAATCCGTACGGGAAAAACGCAATCCGTCGCTTCCGGTCGTTGAAAGAAGAAAGTCCAGACACTCTTTTACTTCGGGAAGATATCTCTCGTCTCCTCCTATATATGCGCGCCAAAGTCCGGGCAGCAGCAGGCTTCTCGCTGCGTCGTCCTGATAACAAACACACCACGACGACGGCGTCCAACGCTCCATCCCCTTGTTAGGTCCGGGCGTTTTTACCTGCGTATCGGTCACAAACCTCATAAGTCCGTCAGCGTTCTGAATCATACGCTCCTCTCCGGTCAGAAGCCAGTTCATATAATATGCAAGCGAAATCTCGCCGGCACAGTCCGGACGAACCTGCCCAAGCACAGCGTGTCTGCCGTCGGGATAAACATTGGCGCCAAGGCCTTCTTTTACTGCGTATACCTTGCCGCACGAACGCACAAGCATATCGGCGTTGTCAAGCCATTTCAGCGCATCCTGCGCCACTGTGCGCGCCGTTGTGCCTTCGGAATTTCCGAGCTTATATACTCCTTCGAAAATGCTGAGCACATCCTGATTTTCACATTTTCCTCCGAGCCAGCGGACAATAGCCGAGATCATCGAAGCCCATTCGTCTCTCGGCGAAAATTTTGCAGAAGCAAAATTTGACAGCCTGAACGAGCACATAAGCAGATTCGGAGACGCTAAAAACAGCGCATAATCTTTCGGTTCGTTCTCAGGCTCTTTTCCTTCGGGCAGACTGTAAAAGCCTTCCGGATTATGTACGTACTGTGCTATCGGAATTGTGTTCTCGGGAAGATTCGCATAGCGTATGCGCTCGTTTGACTGTTCGTCAAGCAGTATTCTTTTTTTCGGCAGTCCTTCAAGCGCTTCGTCGTTTATAATTACCGGTCTGTCATAGCGCGTGCTTAAAATCTCTTGAGTTCTGATATCTCCGATATAATGGCAGGCTTCGGCAAAAATACGCTTTCCCAAGCGCAGCTGTTTCTCAACGATAAGCCGAATATTGCTTATCAGCATATTGTTCTTCCCTGTCGCGCCGCACAGCAGCGCTATTGCGTCAAAACCGTTAATGTCTCTCTCGGGAAGCTCGTCAAAAAGAATCGTCTCGCTTTCTTCAAACGACGACTCAAGCAGGGACGAAAACTGGCTTTTTTCATCTGTGATAATACAAAGTTTCATTTTACGCGATCTCCTCAAATTATTTTTTTGGGGGACAGCAAGCGTCCTAACAGCGCTTGCCGTTGTTTTTTAAAATTTCTCTCCGACACATTTTGAAGTGCTTTGAAAACGCGTTGCCTAAAGACCGAAGTAAACCGTATTTCCGCGTCTCCGCAGTCCCGGAAACGTTTGCGAATCAGCCGTAAGCTTTGCCGACGGTTTTTATTCCGTTCGGTTTTTCTGTGTATCTCTAATTGTAGCATCACTTCCTGAAGTTGTCAACAACCGTAATAAAATCGGCTCAAAATTGACAGCACCTGCTCTTAAAATACAATAAAAGAGTCTGTATCATCATATTTATTCAGCCGAAGGCGGACGTTTTCCGAGAATCTTATTTCGGCTCCGTAGAAACGGCTCCGCATTAAAAAAGCGGAGCCGAAAAATCATTTTATTTGACCGGTTATTTGACCGGTTAATTCTTTGTTACCTGCATTGTTGTTACGCAGAGATTGGAATTTTCGTTCGGATATCCCTTAACCGTTCCGAGATAACCTTCTCCGAGAATTTCAAAGAAATTCCCGCTGACATTCAGTTCGGGAAGTCTTCCGACCGGCTTGCCGTCCTCCATAAGGTACGCCAGCTGAACCGGAGTTGCAAAATGACCGTCGGGAGTGGTGTCTCCGCCCGACGCAATAACCACATAAACAGACTTGCCGGGGACAAGATCATGAAGATCTTTTGCCGTCGGAGACGCATAAAGCCAGGACAAACCGACAGACGGCACTCCGTCATAAGCGGCATCCGAAGACTTGAAAACAGGCAGATCATACTGCGACGCTGAATTTTTCGTTGTAAGGACTCCGCGAAGAATTCCGTTTTCGATAAACGCGGCGCGGTAATCCGGAGCAACCTGTCCCTCTGTATCGAAAAAGGCGTAGTCAGTCTGCGTGGAGGGATTACGGTCGTTATAAAGCGAAAGCTTCTCGGAGAATATCTTTTCACCCAGTTTGCCGCTGACAAGAGATGCGCCCGAGACGTACATTTCTCCGATAAAATTTCTGATAAACGTTACGAACAGATCCGAAACATCGATAACAACCGGGTAAACGCCCGACTCTATGCCGACCTGAGTGTTGTAAGCCTCATACTGCGCACGAAAACGGGATACAAGAATATCCGGATTGAATTCACGTCCCGAATAAATGAACGCGCCGTCGAAAAGGTTTCCCGACCCGCGGTTCTGAAAAATCAGCTCAATGTTCAGTCCTCCGTTTGAACTAACCAGATGCCTGCCCTTCGAATTTCTGTATTCGCTGTATCCGTGATACAGACTTATTTTGTTGCTGAGCGCAAATTTGGGGCAGTCGGCTCCGACCCGGTCAAGAAACGACTGCATAACCGGAACAATGTCCTTTTCGGGAATAATCTCGCAATCATAAAGCTCCTCGCGCTCTTCCGCGCCGTCGAGAGCACACGGATACGGTATGCCCAAAGACAGCGCCTCCTCCGCCTGCTTTGTAAGCGCTTCCTCGTCCGGTTCGCCGAGGGCTCCCGCAACGCCGATCTTTCCGTCGCTGTATACGCGTACCGTACCGGTGGTTTCTTCTTTTCTCCGGTAGCTGTCGATCTTGCCTGCGGTTATATTCAGGGTTATTGAACTGCTTTTATTTATTAAAAATTCCTTATCCATTTTTCCACCTCACTGTACGCTCATTTCAGAAACGCGGACATACGGACCGCCGAAGCCGACCGGAAGTCCCGACTGTTCCATTTTTCCGCACCCTCCCGTAACAAACGAGAGTATGCGTACGTCTTTTGTCAGCCCGTCTATTTTACCGAGAGTCTCGAATACGTTTCCGGTTATTACGCTTATCTGTACCGGACGTCCGATTTTTCCGTCTGTAATTTCATAGGCAAGAGACGGTGCGATTGTAAACGTACTCATTCCGCTGCCGTGGTTTATCGCTTTGATAAAATATCCTTTCTTAATTGGCCTGATAAGCTCGTCAAACGAAAGATCGCCGGCTTCTATATATGTATTCGTCATACGGACGATCGGCTCAAATGTGCAGTCGATTGCCCGGGCGTTTCCTGTAAGCCCCTCGTCAAGCGCCGCCGCGGTCTGCGCGTTATGCAGACGACCGGCAAGAACGCCGTTTTTGATCAGATAATTCTTGCGCGCTTTTGTTCCTTCATCGTCATACGGAACGGAGCCGCTGCCCGGCAGCTCACCGCATTCCGCGATAGACAGAATCGGCGAACCAACGGTTTTTCCGAGCTTCCACTCTTCACGCATCGTTTCGTCGGAAAGCATAAAATCGGATTCTGACTTGTGTCCGAAGGATTCATGAGCAAAAACGCCCGCTGCCTCCGGAGCCAGAACAACCGGATATTTCCCGGGGATGACGGCTTCGGAATTCCTCATAAAATCGGCCTGTTCCTTTACAGAGCTGCGAATAGTTTCTTCAAGTCCCTTGAGCTTTTCAAAATCCGTCTCTCCGGACTGCCAGCGTGCTGAGAACTTCTTTTCGCCTTCGACCATATCGCAGCTTAACGCAAGTCCGCAGGTCTGGTAATCGTATTCAATATTTGCGCCGAGGGACGACAAAAAAGTAAACCTGCTGTTTCTGTCGATGTAGCTGCCTCCGGTCTGCGATACGCACGAATCCTCCGTCAAAATAGGCAGATACGACAAAAGCAGCGCGTTCTTTTCGTCGGACAGGACATCACGCACCGAGCATTCGTCGAAGCATATCTTTTTGGCTGAGTTTTTCTCAAACCGGCAAACTATCGGGTCCGAAAGAATGTCCGGATTCGGCACGGCGGAGTCATAAAGACTGTCCAAAATTTTCTGTAAATGCTTAACGTCCGTTACGGAAGCATAGTACCAAAGTTTGCCGTCGTAAACACGGAGAAAGGCACGTTTTTCCAATCTGTTTCTGAACTCGCGCAAAACGCCGCTCCGATAGTTTATCAGTGTGCGGCTGCGGTCCTCAATACGAACGTCGGCATAAAAACCTTCCCGAAATTGAATCATTTATTTTCCGCTCCTTATAAAGTTTAAATTCGCAAATTTGTCGGAATAGCCGAAAGCATCCCATTTATTTTCTTATTTTATCACGAAATTGTGAACTTTTCCACCGTAAGATTTTTCAACGGCACAGTTATAATAAAAATCCTGCCGTCAAAAGGGTTCGTAAGCTCAGAAAATCCATTTTCTTTGGTCCTGCACAGTTTTTCAAAGCAAAAAATTCTGTTTTTTTAAAAAAATTTAATATTCCTATTGACCGGCAGCTATATCAATGGTGTATAATGTTTCTAAACAAACGCGGCGATGAAGCGTTCGGCTTTGAAAATTAATTCGTGCCGACGGTTTCGTTTTTTCCGTATATCAGCATCTGATATTATCAGCATCTGATATTATCAGCGTCTGATATAAAGACAAAAAATATATGCTGCTTAAGAAAGGTATTACAATGAACGGTTTTGAAAAAACAAAAAAGAATTTCGGATTTGGCTGTATGCGTCTGCCGATGAACGGCGACAACGTCGATTATACTGAATTTTGCAGAATGGTAGATTTATTCATGTCGGAGGGCTTCAACTATTTTGACACAGCGCGGGTTTATATCGGCGGACAGAGTGAAACCGCAATACGCGACTGCATTGCAAAAAGATATCCCCGCGACAGCTTTGTTTTAACAGACAAACTGTCTTCAAATCTGTTCGGAAGTGCAGATGAAATTCGCCCACTGTTTGAAAAGCAGCTTGAATCCTGCGGCGTGGATTATTTCGATTTTTATCTCATGCACTCTCAGACGGAAAAGCTTTTTAAAAAATATAAAGATTGCCGCGCATATGAACAGGCATTTGAACTCAAAGCCGAGGGAAAAATCAAGCACGTCGGAATATCCTTCCACGACACCGCCGAAGTGCTGGACGAAATACTGACAGAATATCCGCAGGTTGAAGTTGTACAAATACAGCTCAACTATCTGGACTTCGATGACCCTGCGGTTCAGGCAAGAAAGTGCTATGAGGTCTGCCGCAAACATAACAAGCCCGTGATCGTAATGGAACCCGTCAAAGGCGGAAATCTCGTTAATCTTCCGGATGAAGCAAAAAAAGTGCTCGATTCGCTCAACGGCGGAAGTCCTGCAAGCTATGCCATCCGATTCTCGGCAGGCTTTGACGGGATATTCATGGTGCTGTCCGGCATGAGCAACCTTGAACAAATGCAGGATAACATATCATACATGAAAGACTTCAGACCGCTAGACGAAAACGAAAGAAAAGCGGTCGGCGAGGTGTGCCGGATATTCAGTTCAATGCGCCTGATCCCCTGCACCGCATGCCGCTACTGTACCGACGGCTGTCCTCAGCATATATCGATCCCGGATTTGTTTTCATGCTTGAACGCCAAAAGAATCCACAACGACTGGAACGCAGATTTTTATTACAGCGACGTCCATACAAAACAAAACGGGAAAGCCTCCGACTGCATTGGCTGCGGCAAATGTGAAAAGTCATGTCCGCAGCACCTTCCGATCCGAGACCTGCTGAAAGACGTGGCAAAAGAGTTTGAAAAAATAACTTGACTATATGAATTTCCGGATGCCAAAAACACAAACAAATACCCGTAACAGGCGTAATATGATGAAAATTTCAAAGTATCAGCCAAAAAATTTAAAAAATGCCTGAACCTGTTTTGGCAGCGCCGGATAATAAAGATTTCATACAAAAAACGGTGTAACTCCGCAAAAGGAGTTACACCGTTTTCTGTTTTCATTATTAATAAAATCGGAAATCACGCGGATTTTTCATTCCGCCGGCAACGCGCCGCATTTTAATGTATATCTTTTTTTGTGTATTTCAGATATGCAATAATTATTCCGCCTATTCCGATTACAGCGCCGATGGCAACTAAAGTTCCGTCCAGACTTCCGTTCGACACAATATCCGCTCCCTCGCAGTATCCGAACGGCGTTATGTACTTCAGAAACTCTGCGACATCGGCAATGTTTGCAATCAGGTTCAGAAAATACATCATTGCGGCAATGCCAAGTCC
>JAQXSY010000125.1 GCA_029219205.1 Bacillota bacterium
AATGCCCGACATAAGCGATTCTCTGAAGGACGTTCGGAAATATCTGGACGAAAACCGTCCCGACTTGGCTGACGGAATTCTGTCAAACGCTTTTGCTGCAAAAGGCTACAAGCCAGATTGCGTGTATCCTACGCCGATCGGGGATATTGTAATAGATTCCAATTCCAACGTTCCTTTTTTCGGATACAGACGTGTTATTGATATGGAAAAGGCCGAGGTATCGGTCACATGGCGCGAGGGAGATGTGAACTTTAAACGTTCCGTATTTGTTTCCCGTGCAAACGGACTTGTTTACACAAAAATCAGCGCCGACAAACCCGGCTCGGTAAGCGTGAGAATTCGTTTAACTATACACGATACCGAAACACTGAATATGAATGACCCCACCGTAAATAAGAACAGCGTTCCGACGGTGCGCGACGGTTTAATCTGCTACATAAGCGAAAACGTAACCTGCTATGAAAAGGCAAAAGGCGATTATGGTGCGGTTGCAAAGGTGAGCGCTGTCGGCGGCAGCGTCTCTTTTGACGATAGGTCGGCCATCGTTGAAAATGCGGACGAGGTAACGATTGTAACCGGAGTATTTGTCGGCGGAGATCGTGAAAAAGAGTTCGAAAAGATTGCCGGAGCGCTTGAGTGTGCCTGCGGTTATGAAGAAGAGCTCAAAAAGCACGCAGCGCTTCATTTCGAAAAATGGGGCGGCGTAAATTTTGACCTCGGCGCTGAGAAAAACACATCAAATGAAGAGCTTCTTATCGACGCTTTTTCCGAAGGAATGTCCGACGAGCTTTGCGAAAAGCTGTACGCGTACGGCCGCTATCTGTTTGTCTGCTCGACAGACGAAAAGGATACGCTTCCGATGCATTTGATCGGTCTGTGGAACGGAACCTTCTCATGCTTCTGGGCGATATACATGTATAACGTCAACTTTGAGATGATGTATTGGCAGGCTCTCAGCGGAAATCTTCCCGGCTATCTGAGACTGGCGCTCGATTATGTCGAAAGCTTTATGGACGATTACCGGACTAATGCAAAAAATCAGTTCGGATGCCGCGGAATATACATAAATTCCGTAAATACGCCGGAGAGCGGACTTTCGGTTTGTCTTGCGAACCACATTTTGAACTGGACTGCGGGCGCAGGCTGGGTGTCGCAGCAATTTTGGGATTATTACAGATATAACGGCGACACGGATTATCTAAAAGAGCATGCAATGCCGTTTATGTACGAGGCGGCGCTGTTCTACGAAGACTTCCTTCGTTTGGGCAAGGACGGTTACTACGAATTTGCTCCGGGCACTTCTCCTGAAAACGTACCGTCTTCATCCTACCGTTTCGGCCCGTGGTCGCAGTGCACAAAGAATCCTGCAATGGACATAGGCGTTGTAAAGGAATTATTAAACAACCTGATAGAGGGCGCGGAAATTTGCGGTATGTATAACGAAAAAATACCGAAATGGAAAGAGATGCTTTCTCTGCTTCCGCCGCTTAAAACCAATCCGGACGGGTCGTTCAAGGAGTGGGCCGACGATTTCTACGAAGACAATAACAAGCACCGTCACC
This sequence comes from Bacillota bacterium, assembly GCA_029219205.1. Classification (GTDB taxonomy): domain Bacteria; phylum Bacillota; class Clostridia; order Oscillospirales; family CAG-272; genus SUG1495. The sequence continues at coordinate 1,563 of JAQXSY010000125.1, forward strand.
ATAGTCACATGTATGAAGTTTTTCCAGGACATACCGTTATGCCGGGAGACGCGCTGTTTGACGCGTTTGTCAAAGCCGAAGATAAGCGCATGACCGAGGGAAGACCGTATCAGTCGTCGTGGTCAATGATATATATGGCATGTGTGAACGCAAGAATGCGCAGGGGAAACGAAAGTTTTGAGGCGTTGTCCGACATGGCGCGTCTATGCCTTATGGGAAATTTTATTACGGTTTCAAACGACTGGCGGCGCATGGGACCGATCAACTGCGATGACATGCGCGCCGTGCCGGTTCAGCTCGACGCAAACGTCGGATTCCCGGCGGCAATAAACGAGATGCTGCTGTTTACTGCGGACAACAGCATAACCCTGCTGCCTGCGCTGCCTGAAAAATGGAAAAGCGGACAGATTGAAGGGTTGCTTGCAACCGGCGGAATAACCGTATCGGTTTACTGGGACTGTGAAACGGCGAGGGCTGTTCTTCACAGCGAAAAGCCGTGCAGGGCAACCGTCAGATCCGGAAGCGGGTACAGCTTCAACGGAGCAGGCGAGATTGTGTGCGAATTCTGCGGAGATTACGAAATTAAACTGAATAAAAACAATAAAAAAAATTAAAACCGAACGGAGAGCGTATTATTTATGAAAGAGTTTATGGGCGAGGACTTCCTTCTTTCAACAGAAACTGCTAAGACACTTTACGAAAATTTCGCAAAGCCACTTCCGATAATCGATTATCATTGTCACTGCAATCCGCGCGAGATCGCGGAGGATATTCATTATGATAACATAACGAGGCTTTGGCTGGGAGAGGATCATTACAAATGGCGCGCGATACGCTCGTGCGGCGTCGACGAGAAGTATGTAACCGGCGACGCGTCGGATTATGAAAAATTCCGTGTGTACGCCACAATAATGCCCCGGCTGATAGGAAATCCGCTTTATCACTGGTCGCACCTTGAGCTGAAGCGGTATTTCGGTTATAACGGAACGCTGTCGGCGTCTAC
>JAQXSY010000126.1 GCA_029219205.1 Bacillota bacterium
TGGCATATGCGTCGGTTGATAAAACGGCGTATTCCGTACGCAGTATCGACGGTATGCTTGAGGCGATTGCTTCCGGAAATCCTGAGGAAATTGCCGGCAAGCTGTTCAATCGGTTTGAGGACGTTGTTCCGATTGAACCGGAAATTAAAACCGAAATGATGTCGTGCGGTGCTATGGGCGCTCTTATGACCGGAAGCGGAACGGCAGTTTTCGGAATTTTTTCAAATATGTCTGATGCGTGTAAAGCCGAAGCGCGCCTGAGAGAGCACGGATATTTCGCGTGTGCGGTGCATCCGGTGAAGGAGCTGATCTGAAATGAAACTCCGCATGAATAAAAAATATAACACGATAGCCGCTTATGCTGCGGCGACAGGCTGCGCGACCGTTCTTATTGCGTTCATAATTTTGAATTTAAGCAATGTTGCCGGGTTCTTCCAAAAGATCATGAGCGTTTTGAACCCGGTTATCGTGGGGTTTATTTTTGCCTATTTACTGAATCCGCTTGTAAAATATTATAACAGCAGACTGCTCGGATTTACTGAAAGAAAAAAGCATCGGAAAGGACTTCGAAAAATCTTGTCCGTTATATTTGCGTATATGACGGTGCTGCTGGCTGCTGCGGTGCTGATTGTATTCGTCGTTCCGCAGGCCGCAGCAAGTTACAGCGATCTCAGTTCGATGGCGGGGGAGTATATCGGCAAGTTTGCCAAATGGGTGGAAGACCGCGCGTCCGGGGACGGTTTAATGAGTAGGCTGTACGAAAGCCTGCTGAACAGATACGGCGTTGAAAACCTGACCGGTCTGCTTAAAAAATCGCTGAACACTGTTATGATTGGCGCGTCGGCGGTTGTTGGCGTGTTCTCTAATGTTATAGATCAGCTCAAAAATATTTTTTTCGGTCTGATAATATCCGTATACGTTCTTATCGGAAAAGAGAAGCTTTACGGCAGAACAATGAAGCTTATGAATGCGGTGTTTTCAGCTGAAACGGTGTCGAGGATATGCCTTGTTGCCAAACAAACGGACCGCACGTTCGGCGGATTTTTTGTCGGAAAGTGCATTGATTCGTTTATTGTAGGAGTTATCACTTTTATTGTGTCGGGTATGCTTGGTATACCGTATTACCCGCTCGTTTCCCTTATCGTCGGTATTATGAACATTATACCGTTTTTCGGGCCGGTGATTGGAGCCGTGGCGGGCGGATTGATAATTTTTGTTGCGGCCCCGATGAAGCTGATATGGTTTACGATTATTGTGCTGACGGTTCAAGTGCTCGACTGGAACTTTATCGCTCCGAGGATTCTCGGAGGAAAGATCGGTCTCAGTTCTCTTTGGGTTGTTGTTGCAATAACTGTTATGAGCGGACTTTTCGGAGTTGTGGGAATGTTTGTCGGAGTTCCTCTTTTCGCCTTGGCGTACTCTTTTATAAAATCGGCTGTGGAAAAATCGCTCAGGTCAAATGAACGCGCCGGAGGAGATTCGGATATGTCGGAAAAAAAGTCCGAAACGGAGAATAAAGAAGATGAAGTTTGAGAAGAACGATAAATACACGACAATTGCGGTATATGTACTCATAACATCATCTGTAATTATTTTATTTACCGCGCTTTGCCTGAATTTCTCATCTATAATGGACAAGTTCGGGTTGTTGACGGAAATTCTAAAACCTATACTGTACGCGGTGATAATTTCGCTTATACTTATGCCGCTTGAAGCGTTTTGTTACAATAAGATTTTGTCATTTGTCGAAAAAAAGGAGAAAAGACCGAGACTCAGAAAGATTCTTTCGCTGGTGCTTACTTACGCGATTGTTATAGCAATGCTTGTGTCGTTCATTTCGGTTGTAATACCTCAGGTTATGACGAGCTATAACGATCTTGTGGAAAAAGGACCCGACTATATCAAAGCAGCTTTGAGGTGGCTTGAAAAACAGCTGAACTCGATGGATTTTCTGGATCCCGTAATTAATTTCGGACAGAATGCCGCTGAGTACGATTCCGAGAAGATTATTCCGATTGAATATCTCAGACCGGAGCTGTCTGTGCGCGGAAGATTGACAAATCCGCTTTATAAGGCTATGAAAAGCGCGGAATCCAGCGGAATAAGCATAAATATTGCCGGAATGCTTTTGGATCTTTTTGAGAACTCCTACGCTATGCTCGACAAAGTCCTTCCGTACGTTTGGTCTTTTCTCGGAGATTTCATTACAGAGATTAAAAACCTGCTTTTCGGACTGATTATTTCCGTATATTTTCTTGCGTCGAGGGGACGTCTGCTTGCACAGATCAGAAAGCTTTCATCTGCTTTATTCAGCGATGCGTTCAGAACGAGAATTAATAAAATCTGCCATATTACATACACGACATTTGTTGAGTTTATAAACGGAAAGATTCTTGACGCTTTGGTTATCGGAGTTTTGTGCTTTATTGCCATGTCCGTGTTCAGAATGCCGTTCGCACCGCTTATCAGCGTGCTTGTCGGCGTAACCAACATGATTCCGTTTGTCGGTCCTTTTCTCGGTGCGGTTCCGGGAGCACTGATTATTTTTATTGTATCGCCTATGAAGGCGGTGTGGTTTGTAGTCATGATAATCGCGCTGCAGCAACTCGACTGCAACCTGATCGAACCGCGGATCGTCGGAGACAAAACCGGTCTTCCGGCGCTGTTTGTTATTACTTCGGTTATCGTTATGGGAGGATTTATGGGAATTGCCGGCCTGTTTCTCGGAGTTCCGCTTTTTGCGGTGTTTTACGCGCTTATAAGAGAATGGGCCAATAACCGTTTAAAGTTAAAAGGCTTGCCGGTCAATACCGACGACTATATAAAATAAAATCAAATTTTTGAATTAAGGACGGCGGTTGTATGAAATTCGGGAATGCAAAACGTATTATTTTGGTTTTATTCTCGGCGTTTATCGTTCTTTTGTTTAACTCATGCGCATATTCATACGGAAAAGCGCAAGTTTTTGAACCGGATTATGACCTCGTTGAAAAATTCGAATATTACGAGACATCGGCTGCGCTTATTGCGGAAAAGATGGAACTTGATTCAAAAGAGGCTGACGAATTATTTCTTTTCCTGACTCAGCACGGGCTGAAAAGCAGAATTTTATACATAATCAAAAGCTATGATCCGGTGTCTGACGAACATTATTACAAAATATGGAGCGAGGAATCCGGATTTTCGGTTTATCCCGGCAATAACGGCGTCAGAAAACTTATGGTTGGAGATACTGTTGTTTACAGCGACGTTTCCGAAGATTTTTCGAGAAGTATGCCGGATTTGTCCGAACAGTCCGATGAAGAAACAGGGGAGGAGTCTGCGCCTCCTGATGAGTCAGGCTGCGAGACAGAGCGGGTGACAGTCCCGCCAGATCCGGAAACGTCAGAGACCGAGACGGAGCTGTCTCCGGAGTCCGAGACGGATATCCACGAGCCGGTGACGGTTTCTACGGAGTCCGAGACGATTGTGCCTGAGCCGGAAACGCTCCCCCCGAAGTCCGAGACTACCTCGCCTGAACCGGAGACGCTGCCTCCTGAGTCTGAAACAGTTTTGCCTGAACCGGAAACGACGAAGCCTGAGACGGTAACAGTTCCACCGGAGCCGGAAACGGCCGTGTCTGAGACCGCCGACGATACGAGTAATGTTAATGAGACATCGTATATTGCGAATGCTTCTACCGGAGTTTACCACCGTTCTTCATGCGGTCATGCAAAGCGCATTAAAGACGAAAACAGAAAAATCATCGGCAGTAAAGAGGAAGCGGAGGAGGCCGGATACCGTCCTTGTAAAACCTGTAAACCGTAACGGTTTAAAAAACGGATCCGTCTTTTATTGTCCCGAAAACTATTGCAGAATTACTGTAACGGATAAAAAAACGAATAAATATTTGTGTATACTGTCCTTGACATAACTAAAAAACTATGTTAAAATGAGTCGAATTTAAAAAAAAAGAACACAAAAATCGCTTCTATCAGAATACGGGGACATAAGGAAAAATATAATAACGTTCTTCGGCTCCGATTATCATTTAAGCATTTTGTTCTTGACATAACAAAGAAATTATGTTAGAATGAAACACAAATTATTAATTAAATGTGAAAGCGAAAGGTAGGGTATATTTACATGAAAATAGGTGCAATGGTCGAATCTTTCCGCTTGGATTTCAGAGCAGCTGTTGAAAAAGCCGCTTCTCTCGGAATACAGGGACTTCAGAAATACATGACAAAGCAGGTCCCCGACTCGGAAATTAAAGAAATGCTTGACATAGTTAAGTCCAACGGGTTGGTTTTTTCAGCTCTTTGCGGAGATCTTGGATGCGGATTCGGCAACCCGGAAAAGAATCCTTCGGCGATTGAAACTTCAAAGCGTATACTCGATATGTCGCTTAAGTTTGAATGCGGTATTGTAACTACACATATCGGAAAAATTACTGCAGAAGAAACGGAAACGAAAGAAATTATGCGTAAGGCATGCCGTGAGCTTGCTCTCTATGCCGATTCCGTAGGCGCTGTGTTCGCCGTTGAAACCGGACCGGAACCCGCTCCGATTCTCTGCGATTTTCTTGACAGTCTCGGCGCAAACGGAGTCAGAGTCAATTTCGACCCCGCAAACCTCGTTATGTGTTCAGGCGACGTTGCGGCCGAATCTGCAAAAGTACTCGGTAAGTATATTGTTCATACGCATGCGAAAGACGGATATATGATCGGCGATCACGAGGGCTGGAAAGAAGTTCCGCTCGGCGAAGGACACGTTTATTTCGACGATTATATTCCCGCACTTGCTTCGACAGGATTCGACGGATTCCTTACGATCGAACGTGAATGCGGAGATGATCCGGTTTCGGATATAACAAAAGCGGTTGATTTCTTGGGCGAAAAGCTCGATAAGTTTAATCTCAGATAAAGGCGGTGTAAAAAACAAAATGTCAGAAAAAATAAGAGTCGGAATAATCGGAACCGGAAACATAAGCGGTTGCCATATTTCCGTATACGAACAACTTGCTTCTCGTGTTGATGTTGTTGCATGCTGCGATATAGACGAACAAAAGGTTAAGAATTATGCGGCAAGTCATAAAATTCCTCACTGGTACACAGATTATAACGAGATGCTCGATAAAGAACAGCTCGACGCTGTCAGTGTAACGACTTGGAATGCAGCTCACTGTGCTCCTACCATTGCTGCGCTTGATCACGGCGTAAATGTCCTCTGTGAAAAGCCGATGGCAATGAACCGTTTCCAGGCTATGGAAATGGAAGCTGCTGCAAAACGCAATAACAAGCTTCTTCAGATCGGTTTTGTTCGCCGTTATGGCGCAGACGCGGAGATGTTCAAGAGATTTGCCGATGCGGGCGATTTTGGTGACATCTACTTTGCAAAAGCAACATACCTTCGCAGAAGCGGATGCCCCGGCGGTTGGTTTGCTGACCTTGATTATTCCGGCGGCGGTCCTCTGATCGACCTCGGTGTTCATGTTATGGACCTTGCTCGTTATCTTGCCGGCTGTCCCAAGCCTGTTACTGCATACGGACGCACGTTCAGAGGACTGGGAAATAATCGCGCTGCTGCTTCTGCAATGGCGTGGAAAGCTCCTGAAGGTTCTTCAAAATTTAAATGCGACGTTGAAGATTTTGCAACCGGAATGATAACATTCGACAACGGTTTCACACTTTCTGTTGAAGCAAGCTTTAACCTCAACATAAAGAATGACCGCGGCGGACTTCAGATGTTCGGAACAAAAGCGGGTGCTATGGTTGACGGCGCTCCATTTGAGATATACACTCAGAAAAATGGCGTTTTCGTTAATCTCTCTCCTGATTTTAGGGGTTCTGATTTCAACGAAATATTCAGACGCGAAGTAACTCACTTTGTAGATTGCGTTCAGAACGGTACTCCTTGCCGCGCTCCGGCAGAAGATGGCGTTATGCTCATGAAGATGATTGACGCGCTCTACGAATCCGCTCGTACAGGCAAATCGGTCGATATAGACTAAATAAAAAAACACGGAGAACCGTTTTTTAAACGGTTCTCCGCTTAATTTTTTTGTAAGAGAATACAAAATCGGTTTTAGAAAACCGAAAACAGCTCCGGTACGCTTTGTATCGGAGCTGTTTTTGAGGTGTTTCTTATTCTTCTTCTGCGGGAGCGTCTACGGGGCAGACACTGGCGCAGGAGCCGCAGCTAACGCATTCGTCGGGATTGATGACGTATTTATCATCAGCCTTTGTGATGCAGCTTACGGGGCATTCCTCGGCACAAGCGCCGCAGGCAATGCAGGCGTCGCTGATTTTAAAAGCCATGTTTTTTATACCGTTCCTTTCAGTATTCTTTTCATAACTATTATATCATAACCGACGGAATAAATCAATCATATTTTTTATAAATGAACGATTTTTTCAGAGCTTGTCGCCGTCAGGTTCCGTAGAGTTATTGTCATCCTCGGTTTTAGTTTCTTCGCGCTCGGAGTCTTTCTTGACGTTTCCCTTGACCTTAATGTTGTCACGGTGATACAGCTGCGGCGGCTGGTCAGGGGCTTTCTTAAGCGATACCTTGACAAGTCCCGCCAGAGGGCTTGTTTCAACAACAACTCCGTCTCCGTCCGGTGTCGAAACGATTGAATCAACTTTGGGCGTAAGCGCAGACTCTGCGATATACGTATCGTATTCATAACGCAGACAGCACATAAGTCTTCCGCAAGCGCCTGAGATTTTTGCTGAATTGAGCGAAAGGTTCTGCTCCTTCGCCATTTTTATAGAAACCTGAACAAAATCTGGCAGGAAGCTCTTGCAGCAGAACGGACGGCCGCATATACCAAGACCGCCCATCATTTTCGCCTCGTCGCGTATGCCTATCTGACGAAGCTCAATGCGGGTTCTGAAAATCGTTGCCAAATCCTTTACAAGGTCGCGGAAGTCAACGCGTCCGTCCGCAGTAAAATAAAACAGAAGTTTACTGTTGTCGAATGTATATTCAACTTCGACCAGCTTCATTTCAAGCTTTCTTTCTTCAATTTTGACAAGACAGGTATTAAAAGCCTCAATTTCTTTCTGCTCGTTTTCTTCCCGGTGCTTTTCATCCTCTTCGGTTGCGATGCGGACGACATTTTTTAGAGGCTGAACAATTTCGCGGTTATGAACCATGCGGTTTTCGGCCGAAACGTAACCGAATTCCAATCCGCGCGCGGTTTCAACGATTACGTGCGCGTCGCGTTCGATTTTAAGTCCGGACGGATCAAAATAATACAGCTTGCCGGATTTTTTAAAATGAACGCCGACAACTTCGGTTTCGGAAGATTCTTCCTGTGCCGCAGTCTTTTCGCTTTCCGTTTCCAATGTGTCTTCGCTTTCTGGCTCGGTATAGTCTTCGTCGGAAGCGCTCTGGATGTCGTTTTTGTCCTGGCAGCCGGACTTTTCGCGGTTTTCAGTTTCGGCTGACTCTTCGATTTCGGAAAAATCTGCTTCTTCTTCAGTTACAGAGGATTGCTCCGCAGACTCACGTTCTTTCTGCGGTCCGCCGCGTCGCGAACCTCTTTTTTTGTGCCGATTTCCTCGGCGCTTTTGTATATTTTCGCTTTTTGGTTTGTCTTCGACAGAACCGTCGGTATTTTGTATTATCTTTTCATTATTTTCCATAGGCTAAATTTCACAATTCTGTTATATGATATTTATTCATTATAACGATACAGGTTTTTTTTCTTTGGCGGAAGCGACGCTGTCTGCAAAACAGACGGCGGAGCAGCGCGCATTCAGACTTACATTGCAAAGATCAAGATATAATCCGACAGAGGCGTCGTACATATCTAACAGTGCTCGAGTCGTGAACGCCGATGAAAAAGCTTTTGCATCGTTTTGATTTGGGAAAAACAGAGTCGGTATGTCCGCAGAGAGCTTCTTTGCAGCGAGAATGTCCCGAAGCGCGAAACAAACGCATTTAATCATTTCGGTCAGGCTTTCGCGTGACAGCTTCAGAGGAGCCACGTACGCAAGCAGATCTGTCTTTGAACCGTAGGCGAGCAATTTTACGCATTCAAGCGCAAGCTCGGTTTCGGAGGCGGCTTTATCGGACGAAGCTCCGTTCAGAAGTCTGAGCGCTCTGCCGACGCTGCCTCCCGCCGAACGTACAAGCCGGTTGTACGCTTCGGGATCCGAAACGCTCATCGACTCGGCTTTTTTATTTTTGTTTACAAGGATGGCGGCAAGTTCATGGTCTGAAAACACCTGCATCCGAAGCGACGGCGCCCTTGACCGAACGGTAGGAAGGAGAGAGGCCGCACTTGAGGCGAGCAGAAGAAAGTATGCGAAAGCCGGCGGTTCTTCAAGCGTTTTAAGCAGGGCGTTCTGAGCTTGTTCCGTCATGGCTGATGCGTCGCATATTATATAGAATTTAACGTCCATGTCGCCCGGCACGGTAAAAACCGTATTGCGAATCAGGCGGATGCTTTCGACGCCGATGGTTTTTCTGTCGTTCTGCGGTGTTATCCATGTAACATCCGACATGGAATCATCTGCGATTTTAAGGCAGTTGCTGCATTTCATGCAGGGCTTTTTGTCGCCGCGGCAGCCAACCAGCGAAACGATCAATCGCGCTGCCGTGTGCTTGCCGCTGCCTTCCTCGCCTTCGATAATAAGCGCGTGCGGCAGGGAAGCGTTTTCTGCACAGACAGAAATGTATTCTTTAAAAGTCTCGTTTCCGGCGAGGAAGTCAAACGCTTTGCGGTTTACTTCAGAGACGTTCATACCTTTCAACATTAAGGACGAATACGGTTGCGCCGCCGACAGTAACTTCCGTCGGGAACGATGAGGCATAGGAAGGCGCAGTATATCCAATATCCATAGGAACCGACTGAATGCGTTTTTGAGAGAACCGGCTGATTATTTCTATTGCATGATCAACGTCCTCGTCGTTTAAACCGATGAGAAAGGTTGAGTTTCCGTTCATAAGAAATCCGCCGGTTGAGGATATTTTTGTGACAAAGAATCCTGATTTGCTGAGTCCTGCATTAACACTGTGCGCATCGTCGTTGTTGACTATGGCAAGAATCAATTTCATTATTTGCATCCTCCCTTTATGATAAAAATGCTCGCCTTAATATATTATAACAAAATAATTCGGTTTTGTAAATAGCGAATACTAAATCGCGCGTATAAAAGACTCCGCGCCTGACAACGAAGAGGTTGCGGCGCGGCATTTTTATTATTTGCTTTTTTTGTAGAAATTTTTGTGCAGGGCGTTTACTAGCTTAATAACGGAACGTATGTAATCGTTTACTTCATCGCCTCCGGTATCCATATTTGACATAAATACAACGACGTAGGGATGTTCATCGAATACGATCGCCATATCGTGATAGCTTTCTACGTCCCAGCCGTATTTGTGCGCAGCCTTTGATGGAGACACTGCGTAAGGAATCATTACGGAATGCGCTGAGGTCGTCATGCATTCATACAGAAAGTCGGAATAGACGTTTTCGCTTTTTATGTATTCGTATATGGCTTTCATGACTTTGCCGCCGTCGGCTGCGGTCATGTTTGAAAGGTTTCTTTTAAGCGCGGTCGTTTTTAACCGATATGCAAGCTCTGAGAAATATGCGGTTCCGTATTCTTTTTTAAGCTCGTTGTACGCTACGTTGTCGCTGTAACGCAGCATATACTCGATAAGCTGAAGATAAGTATATTCTGTGCCGTCCTCGTCGTCTTTGATTTTTCCAGAGCCGTTTTGAGCTTTGTCTTCTGTATATGTGAATATTTTATCGAAATCGAAAACGCGCTCCATTCCCTCGGGAAGGTTTGTAAGGGTATACAGCTCAACGTCTTCTTCGGATTTGCCTTCTTTAATTGCCTGCTCGATAAGTCTGTTGTTTAGTTCGTCTATCTTCTGCTGGAGCGTATTGACTTCATTTGACGCGTTTTCAAGAATTGAAAGCGCAAAAGGTGCTTTAAGACAGCTTGCCGAATAGTATGTGTAATTCTCGTTATAACTGTATATGTAGCCGTGTTCGATGTCTTCATAATATAACGAAATAGTGGGATATACTTTTTCGGTTATTTCCGTCGTCTCTCCGTTATCGTCCGTAACCGTCTTTTTTACTTCAATTTCCGGTGCGCCGGTTTCGAGAAGCTCGGAAAGCTTTGCCAAAATATCAAACTGCGCGTTTATGTCAACCGAATAAACATTTTCAAGTTTTGCAATATTTTCCTCAAGCTTGTCGATAACGGCCTGTTTTTCATCAAGCGCCGACGAAAGCTCCGCATATTTACGGTCGCTGCTTCCGCTTTCTTCCTGAATTATTTTAATCTCTTCGCGCAGCGAGTCTGCCTCTGACTTTACGGATTCATATTCTTTTTTTATATTTGAAAGATTTTCGGATAATTCATCCGCATGACTGCTTATATCATTTTTTTCGCCCACTAACGAGGCGATATCCATTTCTGAGCTTTCTTTAAGCTTGTTCAGTTTGGCTTCGGAATTTGAAAGCATTACGGAAAAAACAACGGCAACCGCAACCGCGGCGGTGAAAAGAACAGTCATGATTGCTGATATTATGATTGAAACGGTTTCGCCGTTTGAAGGCTTCAGCTTCATAATAAAATATTAACTCACTTTCTTTGCAGGATGTGTTTGAGTTTTTGAGCTGATCTTTTTGAAACAATTCAGCCCTTTACCTGAACACCGTCTATCCAGACATTTTCGATTTTGCTTGAAAAAACGAAGGGATCGCCGTCGTAAAGCACAAAATCGGCGTCCTTTCCGACTTTAATCGATCCGACGCGTCCGGAGACTCCGAGAATTTCAGCCGGGTCAATAGTAATCGCTCTCAGCGCTGCGTCTCTGTCCATGCCCGACTTTACTGCGAGCGCGGCGCAAAGCGGAAGATACTGAAGCGGAATAACAGGATGGTCGGTTGTGATTCCCAATTTTATTTTTGCCTGTGCCATCACACCTGGATTAATAAACGATTGCTCTCGAAGCTCAGGCTTTGAGCGGTCGCAGAGATTGGGACCAGCAAATGCCTCAATGTTCTCTTCGGAAAGCTCTTTTGCTATTATGTGTCCGTCGGTGCAGTGAACAATTACACAGCGCAGATTGAACTCTTTTGATATTCTTATTGCGGTAAAGATATCATCGGCGCGGTGCGCGTGAAAATGCGCCGGAATTTCTCTTCGTATTACTGGAATCAGGGCGTCGCATTTTATATCAAAATCCGGATCGTCGATTTCGTCGTCGGGATCTGCTTGTCCCAAACGAATTTTTTCCCGGGATTCTGCGGCTTTTGCCATTTCTTCGGAATATTTCTGAGCTTTAATCAGACTTTCGCGTATGATTGCCGCAGTTGCCATGCGTGTTTCGGGCATTTGATTTCTTCCGTGATACGTTGTTTTGGGATTTTCGCCGAGTGCAAATTTCATTGCGGCGGGCGCCATAAGTATCATATCGTCAATACGTTTTCCCGACGTTTTCAATACCGCGATTTGGCCTCCTATCGGGTTGGCGCTTCCCGGCGCGGATGCAACGCAGGTAACCCCGCCTTCCCGTGCTTCCTCAAAGCATTTTTCCAACGGATTTATCGCGTCGATCGCTCTGAGCTGCGGCGTTACCGGATCGGTCATTTCATTTGTGTCATCGCCTTCAAATCCGAGAGAATCCTCCGACATTCCGAGATGTGTATGTCCGTCTATAAACCCCGGAAGAAGCCATTTTCCCGAGGGTTCTCCTTTCGACGGCTCAACGGAAGTGATTTTTCCGTCGGTGAATTCAACGGTTCCGTTTTCAATTACGGCGCCGTTTTCCATGGTAATTATTTTGACGTTTTCTATTTTCATTTTGTTCCGGTTCTCCGTAAAAAATACCGTATACTTAAACAAAAGAGTATACGGTAATATTATATATCATTTTATGCGGAAAATCAACGGTCGCTGTAAAATATTATTTCCTCCGGCAGATAATAATTCAGCTTTTCTCTTGCGACTCTGACTATATATTCTTCATCGAAGGGAGCGTCGAGATCGTTCTGGATTTCCTCGATGTGATCGCGGCTGGCTTCAATTTTTGCTTTAAGCTCGTTTTCCTGTTCGCGCAGGTCATTGAACTCAAACTGAAGTCTGACAATCGTAACAACGCAGAATGCGGCTAACACAAGTATGGCTGCCTTGACAAAAAAGTTCATACTCATGTTTTTCATTTTTACGTTACTTCCTTTCTTTTAATAAAAACGGTTCTGCAAATCCGTTTGACGCGTCGGCAAGCAGCAGCCTCATCTGTTTCTTCGTATATGCGCGTGCGCGCTTTTTACGTATGATTTTTCCCGCGCGTTTTGCAGCAAAAATCAGCGGTTTCATTATAATTGCAAGCAGGCTTTTTATAATCCGACGTATAATCGCCGTTGCGGCGGCTGCAATTTTTGCGGTTAACCGTCCTAAAGTGAAATAATAAACCGCAAATCCGACGCCGGTGCAAATGACCGAATATGCGCGTATAATACCGCGACTCATAACGTATGTAAACAGTATAAACGCGACGGATGCAAATATTGAAAAAACAATATCTTCAAAAAATATCAGTACTGCTTCTGGCGAGAGTTTTCCGCCTTTTCGAGGCGACGACGGCGCCGCGGCAATTCTTCTTATACGGAAAATGTCGTAAATCAATCCGAAAAACGCGCCGAGAATTATACTTCCGAGAGCAACCGCGATGTATGGAGGGTCATAAAGTCCGGGCATGATTTATCTGAACAGCCTTTTCAGCCTGCCGTTTTTTGAAGCTTCTCCGGCATTGTCTGAAATGAAGTACATTCCGTTGACCGTTCCCTCAACCGCAAGCTCTCCGTTTTCAAGATCGAGCCGTTGAATGTGCAGATCTACTCCGTCGACGCTTAATGTTCCGTTGACGGTTTTCAAAATTAAGTTTGTATCGTCAAAGCTCACTACATCTTCAACTCCGTTGAGCGTAATAAGCTTTCTGTCCGTGATCGCGATGACCTGAGGACGAGTTCTGTCGTTTTCCGTATGTAACGCCTCCGCTTCTGCCTGTGATTTGTCACAGTATATGAAGTAAGGCGGATTTTTATTACTGTATAACCTCGTACATCGAAGAAGCGTCTGCTTTTCCGGCGTATTCCTTTATACCGGTCACACGAACTGTTAACGAGCGTTCACCGAAGCCGAGCGTCAGCACGTCGCCCTCTTTTACTTCGTAGGAAGCCTTTGCGGGTTTGCCGTTCACAGAAACGCGGGCGTTGTCGCACGCCTCGTTTGCAACCGTTCTGCGTTTTATAAGTCTTGAAACCTTGAGAAATTTATCAAGCCGCATTTTTTCGTGTCTCCTGAATGGTTTTTATGAGGGCGGAGAAAAAATCTCCGCCCAAATGAATCATTCCGATTTTCGGATTATTTAACGGAGTCTTTAAGTCCTTTCCCCGCTGTGAAAACGGGGTGCTTTGAAGCCGCAATCGTAATGGATTCGCCGTTGAACGGGTTTCGTCCCTGTCTTTCGGCCCTCTCTTTGACTTCAAATGTACCGAATCCGACAACCTGAACTTTTTCACCTTCTGCAAGCGCGCTCTGTATTGAAGCGAAAACAGCGTTGACGGCAGCCTCCGCGTCTTTTTTCTTAAGCTCAGTCTGAGCGGCAACCGCATTGATAAGTTCGAGTTTAGTCATGTTTAAATTATCCTTTCAACAAGCATTTTATAACAAATAGTATAACATCATTTAGTGTGTTTATCAATAGTTTTTTGTTAAATTTACACTTCATTCTCAATTTTACGGATGCGGAAAAAATCTGCATAAGCTTAGAAAAAAGTTTCGCTGATGTTACAGAATGTTAACACATCATGTCTATAAAAAGTATTATAATTTTAATAATTAAATTTTTAAATATATTTTTTCTAATAATATATGATTAAGCCCGGGTATGAGGCAGACTCTGATATTTAAGCCGTTGACAGGAAGGATGAATTTGCGGATTTTTCTCTTTCCAAAATAATTACGGCTTATTATGACGGTATACATAAATTTGCCTGATGTTTCCCAAATCTGCGGCGATGACAAGAAAGGATCTGATCGAGACATGAAAAAAAGAGTGCTTGCGCTTGCCGCGCTTTTTTTTGCAAGTATAATTATTTTGGAAGCCTGCGCGGAAAACAATTCCGCTGATGAAAATACAGAATCAGAAGAAAAAACAACGACCTCCGATTTTGACGTCGAAACGACTGAACCGGAGGAAAGTGACGGACCACAAACCGATCCGAAAGATCCTGATGCCAGAATTGAAATGGAAAAAATGTATTCTGACGGTTATTCTGTTATTGAAATACCAAAGATTGCCGGTTCATACTTAAGTTCAGCCGAAAGCGTAAACGCAGACATAAGCGCGATATACAAAATATTTGCGGCGTACGAGGGAGCCTCCTCCGAGGAGAGCTATTGCCGGATAATCTCATATCCCTGTACGACGGATCGTTATATAAATATAATTATTACAGTAACCGAATATCCTTCTGAAGGCAGCCAGGGAGATTTTGCGGTCTGGTGCTACGACAAAGCAGAGGGACGTCAGGTAACCTTCAAAGATGCGCTTGAGCTTGCAGGCGTGACCACGGACGGATTGATATCGGCTGTGAATGATCATGTAAGCAAAGAGGGCGTTATGTTTTCCGACGTTTATTCGATCGGTTTTCGAATAAAAAAGGACGGAGACGTTGAGTTTTTTGCGGATATTTATCTTCGTGAAAGTGAGAACGGCGAGGAATACAGAAAAATTTTTATAATTGACGGAAACGACGTTACGGACTATGACGGGCAGAAGCTTATCCCATTGTCAGAGGTTGATGAAATAAGCGGCCTGTGGTGCAGAAACAACTGATGAAAAGCGACAGCAGAGGTTGGCGTATGATTACGGGGAGCGAAAAAAAAGACGGTCTTTTATTGTCGGAAAAGCTGCTTCGGCTGCTGTATCCTCCAAAATGCGCTTCCTGCGGCTGCATTGTTCCTGACGGATTAAAAATTCGATTCCCGGCGCTTTGCCCCGACTGTCTTGAAGAATGGAAAAAGGAAAAGGAGCGTTCATGTCCGGATTGCCACAGGGACAGACTCGACTGCATATGCGCTCCTCCCGTGATGTCTGACGGATTGCTTTCAATGTGTGCTTATTCGAAGTCAACGGACAGCGTTGCAAAAAGAATGATTTTGCTGGCAAAGGACCGCAGAATCGATATACTTAATGATTTTTTGGCGTCGGAGCTTGCGGATTTTGCCGGAGGTTCAATCGGAGATTTCGATGTTATGACGTATGCTCCGAGATCTGCCGAAAGAGTCAGGATTTTCGGAGTCGATCAATCCCTTGAGATTTCAAAGCGTGTTGCAGCCGGACTCAGAATGGCTTTTATGACTCTTCTGACAAATATCGGCTCCTCAGAGCAGAAAAAGCTCTCGAAAGAAGAACGGAACGAAAACGCATCGTCCGCATACCGCATTGCAAGTCCGTGGTATACTTTGGAAGGCAAGCGCGTGGTCCTGTTTGACGATATCTGCACGACCGGGTCGACGCTTTCCTCTTGCTGCGAACAGCTGAGGGCTGCCGGAGCAGAAAAAATCGTCTGCCTGACGATTGCCAGAAATGATAGCAGAGGCTGAAAGAGAGTAAAAAGACCGGAACATTTTGTCTGTTGTCCTTAACGGAGAATTGGCAAGCACAAAAATATCGGCAGAGGGATTTTTTTCTCTGCCGATTTGTATTACAATGATATGGGCGATGAAAATGGATAGAGAAAAAGAATTGCCGCAAAGAAAGCATCCTCGTCATGACAATTATGATTACAGTTCTGCGGGTGTATATTTTGTAACGATATGCACGCAAAACAGAAGGTGCGTGTTATCTCGCATCGTAGGGCGGGGGCTTGCTCCCGCCGAAGCAAGCGGTATGGAATACACCACAGTTGGAAAGATTGCAGAGCAACAGCTGTTATCGCTCGAAGACCGATATGCATATTTATCGGTTGATCAATATGTAATTATGCCAAACCACATCCATGTTGTTTTGATTTTAGAGAGCGTGGCGGCGGGAGCAAGCCCCCGCCCTACGATCACAGATATCGTTTGTGCATATAAATCGTTGACAACGAGAGAATGTAAGAAGAACGGATTTGACGGAAAATTGTTTCAAACTTCATTTTATGAGCATATAATCCGAGGCAGAGGGGATTATGAGGAAATCGTGAAATACATTTACGAAAACCCGATTCGATGGTACTATGACGAATTATATACAGAAGAATAGGGGTATAGGCTTTGTCCATGTGCCTTTGTAATACAAAGGCGAAACCGGCAAAAACAGAGCGATAAATAAGAATTTATTTAG
>JAQXSY010000127.1 GCA_029219205.1 Bacillota bacterium
CGTTTGGATGCCGTACGACATCCAAACGAGCGTGCGAATGTGGTGCGGAGTGCAGAACCAAGCGAAAGACATCCAAAAATCCGGATTATACGCTGCGTTCGAGACAGAATTATATGACCTTATTGCCGTTTACAAAAACATCAGACACTTTTACATCTTCATCAAAAACAATAAGGTCGGCATCCTTTCCGGTTTTAATTTCGCCGCTATTCAGTTTCAGCATTTCCGCTTGGACTGCGGTGAGCATTTTCACGCTTTCAGGGAAACGGAAGCCGCAGTCTTTTGTGAGAGTTCGGACAAGCACATCGGCGGTTGCGATGCTTCCCGCAAAGGCGCTCCGGTCAGGAAGCTTTGCAACACCGTCCTCAACAATAAAATCGGTTCCGCACATCGTTCCGGCCGTGATTTCCGAACCGGCGACCGCCAAGCTATCGGTGACAAGCGCCACTTTATCCGTTCCCTTGATCTTGACAATCATCCGGATCAGTTCAGGAGGCAGATGCTTTCCGTCTGCAATCATCTCAACATAGAATTCATCACGCAAATATGCGCTTTCAATGACTCCGAGACTGCGAAAACCATGGTCGCGCGTAACCGTCGACATGCAAGAATAGAGATGCGTTACGGAGCTGCAGCCGTTTTCGATTGCCACCTTGATATCCTCGTATTTCGCATCGGTGTGGCCTGCTGACACTTGAATACCGTGGGAAGTAAGAAAGGCGCAAAATTCGCCGCCTTGATCGTGTTCAGGGGCATAGGTCCAGCGGGTAATAGACCTGCCGAAGTTCTCCACCAGAGATGCATATTCTCTCCGATTGGGCTTGGTGATATGATTCAGACATTGCGCTCCGCATTGCTTTGGCGATAGATATGGGCCTTCCAGGTGCGCGCCCAGAATATGTGCCAGACTTTTTCCGCTTTTTTTCGCTTCATGAATGTTTTCAAGCGACTTTTGCATCGCGCAGAACGAACTTGCGGAAATGGTCGGAACAATCGTGGTTGTACCGTGCCGGAGGTGAAAATCGCAGCCTTTGATCACGTCTTCTGCATTTGAATCGGCAAACGCATAGCCGCCTCCGCCATGCGTATGAATGTCGATAAAGCCGGGGGAAAGGTATTTTCCCGGGAATTTGTATGTCTCGTTTGCAGGACGCTCGTCTGTTGTAACTGCCGCGATCTTACCGTCATCAAGGTAAACATAACCGTCAAAAAGCCGGTCCTTCAGGATGATTTTTTCTGATTTAATTCTTATCATATGCGTTTACCGTTCCATCTGTTTGGCGCTATCGGGATCAAGATACAAAACGGCATTTTCCTTGGTTCTCAGTATGCTGGCAGGACAATGCTCGTCAATACTTCCCGTCAGGGTTTCCTTTACTGCCGCCGCCTTGGTATGGGCGGGAACAATACAAAATACATACGGAGCGGAAAGAAGCGTCGGAATCGTGAGGGTGAGCGCGTGGGTGGGCACCTCCTCAATGCACGGAAAGCACCCATCGTTCACTTGTTGCCTTCGGCATATTTCATCCAGTTTGACAGGCTTCACTTTTTTCCGATCATGAAAGTCGGCAACGGGTGGGTCGTTGAAGGCGATATGACCGTTTTCGCCGATTCCGATCACGCAGATATCCGGAGGATTCTTGTCAAGCAGAGCCGCATAACGCGCGCATTCCATTTCGGGATTGGGAGTTGCCATGTCGAGATAATGCACGCTCCGGAACGGAACACGGTCAAAAATGCGTCTTTTTAAGAAATTTCCGAACCCCTGCGGTGCGTCCGGATTCAGTCCAATATATTCATCCATATGGTAGGCGTTTATTCTTGACCACGCAATATCGGGATCGGAAGCAAGGGCGTTCAGCACCTCGTTTTGAGACGGGGCGGCGGCAAAAATAATATTGATCTCGCTTTTTTCGCGCAGCAGCATGCAGATGCGCTGCCGGATCTCTTGTGCGGCAGCCATACCCATTTCATTTCTTGAAGGGTATATTTTTACCGTCAGCTTGTCGTACGTCATACGTTTCACAGACATTTCAAAATCTCCTTTAAATGGATGACGGCATCGGTGAATGCGGCCTCTTGCGAATCATATTGATACGGTTGATCAAATGGAATTCCGGTGAGCGAACGAAGTCCCGGAAAAACCTGAAGATGTGGTTCCAGGGTGACAAACGTCTCTTTTTTCACCGTTTTTGCGTGATCGGAGAGGATCTCGCCGATTCTTGCCTCGCCCTTTCCCGCCGGAACGATCGCGCCTGCAAAAAGGGCATCCTTTATGTGAAAGTATTCGATATACTCTTTCAGCATTCCATACGCCGGGAGCGGATCGTATCCGCCGAGGACAAAATTTCCCATATCGAATACCGCTTTGATCCTGCCGCCGAAATATTTTAGAATATCAAGGCACCTTTCCGGCGTTTCGCCGTAAAGATTCGCCTCGTTTTCATGGCAAAGGAGGATGCCGTAGGGTTCGGCAAGGGCAACCATTTTCTCCAACGCGGCAATCACTTCATCCCGGCAGTTTTCGATCGCTTTTCCCTCGGGAGGATAGAAGCTGAACATTCTGACACATTTGGCGTCAAGGATATTGGCCGTTTCAAACACGTTTTTCGCCGTTTCCATGTGTGCATCCATGTCGTCGTCCAGCGGAATCTTGCCGAGAGGCGAACCGATGGAATTTACTTTTATACCATGACAGTCCAGCGCTTTTTTGACCTCGTGTATCTCGTTTTTGCCAAGGGTTGAGATGTTTTTGCCGGCTACATGGCGTATTTCGAGATAGTCTATGCCAAAGCTGTTTAACGCGTCAAGCTGCCGGGGAAAATCGACTGCATACTCATCTGCAAATGCAGAGAAAACAAAGTGTTCCATCATAGCGTATATTCCCTGACCTTTTCTTCCTGTCCGCGATCCATCGAGCGCTTTATTGCATTTAAGAGAAACACGGGAGCAATAAAATCATGGTATGAGACGGTCTGCTTTCCGCCGCACAGAAGCTTGTGATATTCGGCAAATTCCTGATAGAACCAATCGTTTTCTTCTCCAAGCTGGACCGTGGCGCCGTGTGTTCCATGTTCCGCAAATCTTGCGGCATAGTAAACATAGTTGTTCTCAAGATATACCCCCACCGCATCAAAGCCATCGTAACGGAAAATGACCGTTGTTTGCGGACCCGAAGCGGTTGCCAACACACTTTTCGGGTATCTGCCGAAAATTTCGCAGACCATTTCCACCAAATGCTGCGCATAGAAAAAGAAACCGCCATAGGGGCTGTCGCTTGCGATGGGAGCACGGACGATTCCGCCCACCGTTTTACCGTCGCGTTCCGTTTCAGCCTCGTGTTTCAGCATTTTTATCAAAGCGTCCTGTCGAAGCGATGAACCGCCGGTGATCCTTACATGCGCTTTTTCAAGGGCTTTCATAAATTCGACAGCCTCATTTTCGTTGATGGTGATCGGCTTGTCGATAAACATGGGTACTCCGCTCTCAATGTAGGGCTTTGCATATGGATAATGGTTATCCCCATGACGTGCAGTGATCATGACGCCGTCTACCTTGCCAACCGCCTCGTCATAGCGATCCATGATCGCAACGCCGAATTTTTCACGCAGCTTTTCGCTGGCGGCCGTTTCATCGCTGAAAACGCCGATGACCTCAACGTCGGAGAATTCTTCTTTCTCTTTGATGTATTTTAAAAAAGAATCCGCATGGGAGTTTTCACAACCGAGTATGACAACCTTTTTCATCATACGGCGCCTCGCTTCTCAATATTTGACCGGCAAGGGATTCTGCGCATGGATCGTTTCGATCACGCCGATGATATCCCGCGCCATTTCCGGAGTGACGTCCATAGATCTGCCCTCGGTAAGCTTCCAATAGAGCTGTTTGTAAAATGATGCGGTGCCTACATCAAAGGCAGTGCCGTCAAAGCGGCCATGCTCCTCGTGCTGAATCAGCTTCTCCGAGCAATAGATTGGGTTCCCCTGTTCATCGTGGAGGAAGTTCTCCACAACCGGTCTTTCAGGATTTTCTCCGTCTTTGATGTAGATGTACCGATAGGAATTTGCAGTGCATTGAAGCGTGCCTTTCTTTCCGATGATCCTGATGTTCTCGTCGCTGTACGCATCGCACGAAGTAACCTCGACATCAATGACGGGCTTTCCCGGCGCCGTAAGAAGGAATTTTGCAAAGTCATCGCTGTCGCCGCTTGTCAAAGCGGTTCCCAATCGGCTGTATTTGACTTCGGTATTCGGATCAAAGTCAAGATAGCCGAGGGCAAACCCGATCGGATGAGGGCCTGTATTATAGATTCCGCCTCCGCACCTTTTTTGAAGCGTCTGCCAGTCCCAACGCCTGGAGAACCCGTTATAGCGGATATTGATCTGCAGGATGTCTCCAAGGATTCCTTCTTTTATCTTTTCCTGCGTAAAAAGATAGAACGGTGCAAAAAAGGATTGCTGGAATACCGCCAAGGTAAGGCCTTTGTCTGCTGCCAACTGAATGAGTTCATCGCACTCATAGCGCGTTCTCGCAAAGGGTTTTTCGACGAGAACATTTTTGCCATGCATGAGCAAATCCTTTGTAATCGTGTAATGAAGATTGGAATAGGTGCAGTTTACAACGAGATCGATGTCCTCTAAACCGTACAATTCGGTGTAGTCCGAAAAAGTCTTGCACCCCGGATAAATATCCTCTGCCACGGATCTTCTGAACGCATCCAGGTCGACTACGTATTTTACGCGATAATACGCATTGTTTTCGCTCCGAAAATAGGCTCCGTGAATGTTCTTTCCGCTTCTGCCCTGACCGATGATGGCAACATTGCGCTTCTTCACGGAATCAGCTCCTTTCAGATGTTTATGACCGCTGCACTGCCTTGCAAGTACATTATAGAATTTGTTTTTTACAAATAGAATAGCAAAAAATGGCTGAAAACATTGCAAATAATGAACCCGCATGGTATGATATCCTTTCGAAAGGATGGTGAAAATATGCTGGATCCATCATATACCATTGATACCGAAGCATTATGCTATAAACATCACTTTTCGGCTTCTCCTCTTTGCGGTTCGTTTGCAATGCACGCGCATAATATGTACGAGCTTCTATATTTTGTCAGCGGAGATGCAACTCTCGTCATCGAGGACAGGAAATACAAGTTGAAAACCGGCGATCTAATTCTAATTCGCCCCTCAAAATACCATTTTATACAGATAGATTCCCCGGCGGATTACGAAAGGTATGATATCCTGTTCGACGAAAAGACACTGGGAGTATCCCAGACAGCCATGATTTCAAAAGATACAGAGGTAATCAATCTGTCCGGAAATACAATCGCGGACGACATTTTCAGAAAGACGGATTACTACTTTTCAAAACTGGACCGCAATGACTTCATTTCGGTGACTGCTTTGCTTTTGAAGGAATTGTTTTTGAATCTCAGCATCAACCAGGCATACTTTGCCACCGAGTATTCGGTCATTCATCCGCTGCTATCAGATGTGCTGAAATACATCAATTCTAATCTGTTTACGATCAAAAGCGTAAGCGAGGTTGCAAACACTCTTTTCGTCACGGAAAGTTATATTTTTCGTTTGTTTAAACGCGAACTGAAAAACAGTCCCAAAAAATATATTACAGATAAACGACTGCTTTATTCGCAGAACCTCATCCTGATGGGCAGAAAGCCGACGGAGATCTATGAAGACTGCGGCTTTAACGACTATACCACTTTTTATCGCAGTTATGTGAAGTTTTTCGGCCACTCCCCGTCAACAGACAGGAAAAACGGTTGTTCATAAATTGAACATCTCCCAAGCGTCTTTGCCGATATCCGAAAAATCATTGTGCAGGGCGATGATCTCAAGCTGTCGCTGGATTCCTCCCTGCTGTATCCACAGAATGTCCTCCTGTCCGGAAATGCCGATCGCCATACGGATATTCCTGAAACTACAGAAGAAGGTTTCTGCCACAGACCCGCCCAAGGCAAAAGACGGCAATTCCCTGTGATATGACGATGTTTACGATGAAGTTTTCGACGATGTGATTTGTCCCGAATATCAGCCCCTGCACGATTCCGACACCAACGGCGAAAGCTGCCGGGAATGAAAGAGCCGAAGCGGTTGGTGCAAGGACCGCCTGATGTACACAAAATGCCAAGCGCAAAAAGACAGTCATGCGCCATACCTGGCAGGGCAATATGAAGATGGCGGAGGATTTCCGGCCCGCACCGGAATACCGGGACATGTACAAATGGACAAAAGAGA
The DNA here is from genome assembly GCA_029219205.1 of Bacillota bacterium. Classification (GTDB taxonomy): domain Bacteria; phylum Bacillota; class Clostridia; order Oscillospirales; family CAG-272; genus SUG1495. The sequence continues at coordinate 6,267 of JAQXSY010000127.1, forward strand.
AAACTGAGCGCGTTTTTGCGGGCGCCAAAGGGAAATCCGGCATGCACTATCCGCAGCACATAGGCTTGACGCAGGTTTCCAACTGGGTAAAGCCCAAATTTACTGCCAGGAAGTGGAGAAAGATGGCAGCATGGAAGGGAAAAGCGAGTTATCCCTGCCCCGATGGCGGCAAAGGGAAGAAATCTCCCGCTCCTTTGCTTTCCATGATGGCAATTTCCCCGACCATATCACACACTTCATAAAATGAAAAGAAACCGATATTCCGTCTTCGATGGGTTCTGCTATCCACCGTGTGACTATTCTTTATGGATGTGTTTTATATACTGACTATCACAAGCCTTTTCTCAGCACATAGAGAAAACCCTGCAGCAAATAGCATAAAGTTAATAGCAAGTCACTCTGGAAGGGCGCAGGGCATATCGGTTAGCAGTTCTGCCCATACTCGGGACGCTTCCCTTGAACCCGAGACGTTTTGCTCAAATCGTCCATAGTGGGTGC
>JAQXSY010000128.1 GCA_029219205.1 Bacillota bacterium
ATCCGCAGGTACATTCATAAGTGTGGTGAAGCGGAAGCACCGAAAGGAATGTGTCATCCGGTCCGATAAATGTCATCTGACACATTTCGGAGAGATTGAAGCAAATATTTCTCTGTGAAAGCATAACGCCTTTTGCCGAACCGGTTGTCCCGGAAGTAAAAAGCAGGATGCTCATTGTTTCCGGATCAATCTGAACCTCGGTTATAGAATTGTTGCCGTTTTCCATAAGCTTTTCGCCGCATCCGACCAGCGCTTCAATATCGGAAAACGGAATTAAACGGACATTTTCAGGCAAAGAACATGTTTCGAGATGGCGCTTGACATTTTCGGAGCAAATAATCGCTTCAGAGCCCGATATACGAATGATATTATTAATTTCATCCGGCGGAAGCTCTTTGTCAATCGGAACAATAACGCCGCCTCCGCAGGTTACTGCAAGGTATGAAAGCGCCCATGAATAGCAGTTTTCACCCGACAGAGCGATTCGTTTTCCGCCTAAACCCATTTCGTAAAGCGCTGTTCCGAGAGCGTCGGTTTCGCGTCTGAATTTGCTGAAGGAGACTTCGTAATATTCTCCGCTCTTGTTTTTGAGCTTGAACGCCGGCTTCTCCCCGAACAGTTCTGCGCTTGAATAGAGCATTTCTTTTAGGTCGCGTATTTGTCTGACTTCGTAATATTTGTTTGGTTTCATATTATTAATTCTCTTTCGAATTTATTTCCGTTGATTTTTTGCCGCCGTTAATGAAAGTATGCAGGCCGTAGCCGGCGGATATACCCACCAGAAGCGTCAGCGACGCAGCGGCGGAAATAAGCTTATTGCGTCGGTTTACCAGGCGCTTTGCCACAAATGCGTAATCTGGTCTGGAAACGGAAACAGCAGCCGGATCTCGCTTCTTTTTTTCATTTTTAACGGTAAGCATCAGTTTTCGGCATTCTTCACAGCAAAGCAGATGTTCCCTTATCAACTCTGCGGAATCATCAGAAACCGCACCGTCGACGTAAAGCGGGATCAGATCGCGGCAGGTGTTACAGGATATTTTCATTTTCAATTTCCTCTCTGATTGCGTTTTTAGCGCGGAAAAAAATTACTTTTGCCGAATTTTCGGTTATTTTGAGCGCTTCCGCTATTTGCGAAAACGGGAGTTCTCCATATACCCGGAGCAGGATCACGTCGCGGTAATTCGGACGAAGTCCCATTATTATTTCACGAACCTTTCCGCAAAGATCTTCGCGTTCGGCGAGCGCTTCAGGCGAATCTCCCGAGTATTCAAGCTCGTCGGCAAGAAGCTCGTATGCAACGGGACAGCGGCTGTGCTTCCGCAGGTACTTGAAATAAACATTTTTAGCGATTGCGGCAAGCCATGTGAATATCTCGCATGAGCCGTTGTAGCGGTGAAGGGAAATGAATGCCTGAAAAAAACATTCCTGAGTCAGCTCGTCGCACAGATCGCTGTCGTTGCACATTTTGAAGATAAATCCGTATATACCTTCGTAATTTTCCGAGTATATTTGCTCAAAAGTATCCGTCTCCCGCACCTCCGATCAAAATGCTCCTCTTTTACATATAATTAATACCCACAAAATATAAAAAGTTACAGCGCCGGCAGAAAAAACTGCGGCGCTGACAAAAAAACTTATAAGTGTGCCTTTTTCATATCTTCTTCATAAGTGTTTCTCCGGTATCCGTCCTTGTCTTTGAAAAGATACAGGCGGCCGTTATCCATTTTATAGATCTTGTCCGCATGTTCGGCGATAGTCAGGTCGTGCGTGACCATGAGCAGAGTCTGACCGATTGCTTCTTTTGTCAGCAGAAGCAGACGAAGCACTTCGTCTGCGTTTTCACGGTCGAGGTTTCCGGTCGGCTCGTCGGCGAACAAAACCTGCGGACGATTTATAAGTGCCCGAGCAATGGCGACGCGCTGCTGCTGACCTCCCGAAAGCTCCGAGGGAAGATGGTGGAGCCTGTCCTTGAGGTTGAGCATTTCAACAAGCTTTTTCAGGTGTTCTTCGTACCGGCATTCCTCCTTGCCGCACATTACGGTCGGTATCAGAATGTTTTCAAGCGCGGTAAACTGCGGAATCAGGTTATGTCTTTGGAATATGAAACCGGTATAGATGCCGCGAAATCTCGCAAGCTTGTCGGGACTCATGGAAGTGAGCTCATTGCCTCTGATTTTTACGGTTCCGGCGTTGGGCTTGTCAAGCCCAGCGCAGATGCTCAGAAAAGTGCTTTTTCCGGAACCAGAAGCTCCGATTATTGCGATAAACTCTCCGTCCTCAACTTTTAAATTTACACGGTCGACGGCTGTTACGACGGCGTCGTACTGTTTATACTGCTTAATTATATTTTCGGTTTCAAGAATAGGCATGTTCAGACACCTCTTTGAGCGGATTTACGGCGCGGCTTTCTGCGGAAGTTAACTTTCAGATACGGCACAAGTGGGGCGGTTATTCCGCAGACCGCGGTTATTGCGATCCCTGCGGCAAAAGCGTAAAGCGGAATATCGTACGAATATCTCACAATTCCAGACAAATATCCGAAAGACAGAGCGAACGTATTGAAGATCTTGCCGGTTGCAAACACAGCGGAAAACGAAAGAGCGGAGAAAAGCGCCGAACCGGTCAGCGCAAAAGAGATTCCGTCAATTATGCGTATGCGGCGTATTTCGCTTTCAAGCGCGCCCATGTTCTTAAGCATAATAAATTCACCGTCTCGTTTTGCGTACCAAAGTATCTGCGAGAAGAACCATACGAGCGGCGTAAACAGAAGAATCAGTGCCGCTGAGCAAAGAATAAACTGGCCTCCGCATTTTGCACGTTCGATTTTCATTTGACCGGCGCTTCGGGTGCGGTTTACGTTAATGTTGCCGTAGCCGGACGCCCAGTCAAAAATTTTGTGCTCGAGATTGTCCAGCTCTTCGGTCGAAAGCGACGGATCGGTATAGAGATAGACATTTCCGAAATCAGCGGTTATTCCGAGATTGTCTCCGGTGTCGGTTATCGTTTGGTAGTCGTCTGCGCAAAACCAGATTGGCATGCTGTTTCCGGTGGGATTGTTGTGTATTACCGCGCCGACGGTAAATTCCGCATATTCATAGTTGTTGTATTTAAGCTGTTTTTTCAAGAGGGCGTTTCCGGTTTCGTAGTCTTTGATCGGAGCCTTCATGCTTTTGAATATTGCGACGCGTATTTTGTCGCCGGGAGATATGTTCAGCTTTTTAGTATTGTCAAACGAATCCGAAATTATAACCGTGTGCTTTGAATTAATTGCCGAGCTCAGGTCGCCGCTGTATTCGTATTTTCCGAGGGATTCAATTATGTCCGCGTCGCACACCGAATAGAGCGCGTGATTTGTGATTCTGAAAGTTTGTCCGTCGTCTTCTGATTCGGACACGACGAAATTTGACATAAACGCGGTGTCCTCCGAGTCAAACACGACATGAGAACGAAGGTCAACTGCTTCAACAGACGATTCTTTCTCAATTTCTGTAATTCCGCCGAGAGAGAGAAGCTCGGTTTTCATCATGTCGTCGTAAGAAAAGCCGTCCGGGTCGTGCTCAATCACAAGACTGAATTCCGGAGACGGAACGGACAGTCTTGTATTGTACATACCTGAAATATATACCGCAGTTACGAAAACGGCGGCAAATGATACGGCGCTGAAAAGCAGACCTACACAGTATTTCCGGAAGCGCCAGAGGCTGAACATTTCATAGGCTCTGAATTTGCGGTTAAGCATTTCAAATGAGCGTCTGGGGGAGATGACAAGATTGGAATTGTCCTCGGCGATTATATTATTAACCGGAGGCCGTCTGGACACGGACAGCATCGGAAGCAAAACCGAGAGAGACGCTGTTATCATTGAGATCGGAATAAGCTTGAGCACAGACAGCAAATTTACGGTTACGTTTATTCCGACGCTGCCGTAAACGGCTGCGCATACCACGTACGACGCGGCAACCGCAGGAAGAAAAGTGACGGCAGAAACGGTTGCCATTTCCCAAAATGCCGTTCCGAAAAGCTTTCTGAAATCGGCTCCGAAGGTCATGTAAATTCCGTATTCATATTTAAAGTGGTTTATTCTGATGCTGTAAAGAACGGTCAGCAGCGCAACCGACACTGCGCTCAGCAGCAGCATGAGAAGGTTGTAGGACACGTCGCTGCGGAGTTTTACGCTGCCGTAATCGAGAAGCGGCGACAGATAATACCCGAATTTGTCGTTTTCTATTGAGTTAAGCGTTCGGAAGTATCGGTTTTTAAAGGTTGAAAAATCGTCGTCCGGCGTTGCGCCGGAAAACAAAAAATACATATCGTAATAGCCGGTTCCGTTTGCGGTGTGCCTGACCGTGCGTATAATTTCAAACTCGGCGTCCGACCGTACCGCACGGTAATCGTTGCTCATCATGTAGCTGTACTGGTCGCTGTTGAGGTTTGTAAGCACGAGGTGGTAGTCGTACTCGTCTGAGGTAAAGCTTCTCTCGGAGGCGTTGTTCGTGTCGGTCGAAACCGTAATAAGTCCGAACAGCATCTGAACGGCAAACACGGCGGCA
>JAQXSY010000129.1 GCA_029219205.1 Bacillota bacterium
GAATCAAATATATATGTTATTAATTAATTTACTATAAATATCGGAGGAAACAATTATGTCAAAAATCATAGGAATCGATTTAGGAACAACAAACTCTTGCGTCGCTGTTTATGAAGGCGGAGAACCCAGAGTAATACATAATCCCGCAGGCGCGCGCACAACTCCCACGGTTGTCGCATTTTCAAAAACCGGAGAGCGTATGGTCGGTCAGGTCGCAAAGCGTCAGGCAATAACAAACCCCGATCGCACGGTCATGAGTATAAAGCGCGAAATGGGTACAGATTATAAAGTAAGGATTGACGACAAGTCCTATACTCCTCAGGAAATATCCGCAATGATTCTGCAGAAGCTGAAATCGGACGCGGAAGCATATCTCGGAACAACCGTAAACGAAGCCGTAATAACAGTTCCCGCATATTTCTCCGACGCTCAGCGTCAGGCAACTAAGGACGCGGGCAAGATTGCCGGTCTTGATGTTAAGCGTATAATTAACGAACCTACCGCAGCAGCTCTTGCGTACGGTATGGATAAGGAAACCGATCAGAAAATTATGGTATTCGACCTCGGCGGCGGTACGTTCGACGTATCCCTGCTTGAGATATCGGACGGCGTTTTTGAGGTCCTCGCAACCGCCGGAAATAACCGTCTTGGCGGCGACGACTTTGATACGCGCATAAGTGACTGGTTTGCAGAGCTGTTCATGAAAGAAAACGCCGGCATAGACCTCAGAAAAGACAGAATGGCGCTTCAGCGTCTAAAAGAAGCCGCAGAAAAGGCAAAGATAGAGCTTTCCGGAATGGCGTCCTCTAATATCAATCTGCCCTTCATTACGGCTGATGCAACCGGACCCAAGCACTTTGACGCAACGCTTACCAGAGCTAAGTTCAATGAGCTGACGGCGGATCTTGTCAATGCAACAATGGAGCCTACAAAGCGCGTTCTTTCCGACGCCGGACTTTCTCCGAGTCAGGTTGATAAAGTGCTTCTGGTCGGCGGATCCACTCGTATTCCTGCGGTTCAGGAAGCAGTTAAGAACTTTATCGGCAAGGATCCGTTCAAGGGTATCAACCCGGATGAATGCGTCGCAATCGGCGCTGCGGTACAGGCGGGCGTTCTCGGCGGAGAAGTTAAGGATCTGCTTCTGCTAGACGTAACTCCTCTTTCGCTCGGTATCGAGACTCTCGGCGGCGTATTTAACAGAATCATAGACAGAAACACAACCATTCCCGTTAAGAAGTCGCAGATTTATTCGACTGCGGCCGACGGACAGACCTCGGTTGAAATTCACGTTCTTCAGGGCGAACGCGATATGGCAAAGGGCAACACAACGCTCGGACGCTTTATGCTCGACGGAATTCCCGCAGCGCCCAGAGGCGTACCGCAGATTGAAGTAACATTTGATATTGACGCAAACGGTATCGTAAACGTAACCGCAAAGGATAAGGGCACCGGCAAGGAGCAGCATATAACCATCACTTCTTCCACCAACATGTCCAAGGAGGATATCGACAGAGCGGTTAAGGAAGCTGAGAAGTTTGCGGATGAAGACAAAAAGCAGAAGGAAGCGGTTGAAATGAAAAACCGCGCCGAAAGCATAATTTTCCAGACCGAAAAAACGCTTGGAGAAATCAACGGAAAGATCCCGGATTCCGAACTTACCGACGTAAAGGCAGCGCTTGAAAAGCTTAAGGAGACAGTAAAGGGCGACGATACCGGCGCGATCAAGGCCGACACCGAAGCGCTTGAACAGGCGTTCTACAAGGTATCCGAGAAGCTGTATCAGCAGCAGGGCGGTCAGCAGGAAGGACAGCAGGACGGCGGCGCGCAGCAGGGCGGTCAGCAAAGCGGCGACGGCTATTACAACGCCGACTATGAAGACAAGACAGACGACGGCAGCAATAAATAAATGATCGCTTCGTATAAAAAGGCGGAGAAGTGCTCTCCGCCTTTCGGCGCGGTTATACATTCATACGATAATACGCAAAAGGGCGGATTTTCATAATTATGGCAGATACAAAACGAGATTATTATGAGGTGCTGGGGCTTCAGAAGGGCGCCGGCGAGGACGAGATCAAAAAGGCGTACAGACAGCTTGCGAAGAAATATCACCCTGACATGAATCCCGGCGACAAAGACGCCGAGATGAAATTTAAGGAGATTAACGAGGCGTACGCAATTCTTTCCGACCCCGAAAAAAGGGCGCGCTACGACCAGTACGGTCATGAGGGCGTCGATCCTTCTATGGGCGGCGGCGGATACGGTGATTTCGGCGGCTTCGGCGGCTTTGATTTTTCGGATATATTCTCGAGCTTCTTTGGCGGCGGAGGCGGCTCAGGTAGCGGCGCGCGCCGTAATATACCCGTACAGGGAGAAGATCTTCAGTACCGTCTTTCAATATCCTTTGAGGAAGCTGCCTTCGGCTGCAAGAAGACCGTCACTTATAACCGTATAGAAAAATGTCCCGAATGCGGTTCGAGCGGCGCGGCCAAAGGCTCCGAGGCTGAAACCTGTCAGACTTGTCACGGAACCGGTCAGGTCAAGGTCACGCAAAGGACGGCGCTCGGAATGTTCCAGTCCACCCGTACCTGCGACGCATGTCACGGTACCGGTAAGATAATAAAGAATCCCTGCAAGAACTGTTCGGGAAAGGGATATGTCAAGATAACAAAGAAAATCGACGTGACTATTCCTGCAGGCATTGACGACGGCGAGCGGCTCGGACTGCCCGGACTCGGCAACGACGGACGCAACGGAGGTTCCGCAGGCGATCTGATTGTACTTATTTCCGTTCGTCCTCATACGATTTTCGAACGCGACGGCTATAACATTTATTGCGAAGTTCCCGTTACGTTCACCGAGGCGGCGCTCGGCGCGGAGATAGATGTTCCTACGCTTGAAGGCGATGTTAAATATACGATCCCGGAAGGAACCCAGACCGGAACATCTTTTACGATCAAGGGAAAAGGAATACAGGCGGTAAAATCAACTCGCCGCGGCGATCTGATATTTACAGTTGCCGTTGAGGTTCCGAAAAATCTCTCCGAGGAACAAAAGGAAATTCTGCGCAAGTTTGCAGGTTCGTGCGGAGAGAAAAACAACAGCAAAAAGGCAAGCTTTTTCAAGAAGAAATTCAGAGATAAAGACAAATAAATCAGAAGGATTTTTCATATGAACGAATGGATACAGCTCAGGGTAGACTGTCCGTCAGAAAGACTGGAAGAAGTCTGCGACGTGATGAGCGTTTTTGACTCGCATCTGCAAATAGATGACCCGAACGATATAGACCGTATCGAGACGGTCTACGGAGAACTTATCGGAGAAGAACTGCTTCAGGCGGACAGGGGACGCGCTTCTGTCAGCATATATATTTCTCCTTCAAGGAATGCGTCCGAGTATGCGTCGATGATAAAAGACCGCGTTGCTGCAGTTTGCGGAGCTGATTTTGAGCTTACCTTGAACGGCGTTCGCGAAGAAGATTGGGCGGATTGCTGGAAACAGTATTATAAGCCGCTGAAAATCGGAGAAAGATTGACGGTCGTACCGAGATGGGAAACATATAATCCGCAAAAGGACGAGCTGATTATTTCCATGGATCCCGGAATGGCCTTCGGAACAGGTACGCATGAAACGACAAGGCTTTGTTCCGCGCTGCTTGAAAAGTATATGAAACCGGGAGACAAAGTTATCGACGTCGGAACCGGAAGCGGTATTCTTGCAATAGCGGCATCGCTTCTCGGCGCAGGAAAAGTGCGCGCGTATGACGTTGATCCGGACGCGGTTAAGATTGCTGAGGAGAATGCGGCAATAAATAACTGCCAAAACGTCTCGTGCGGAGTGTCGGACCTTCTCGGAAATATTGACAGAAGCGAAAAATTTGATTTTATGACCGCAAATATTGTTGCGGATATCGTTATTCGGATGTCGCCGGACGTATGCGGATGCATGAAAGACGGCGGGCTAGTCGCGGTGTCAGGTATTATCGATCGGCAGGCGGACGAGGTGCGTGAGGCAATGACCGCAAACGGCATGACGCTTGTGGATTCGCTTTTTGACAACGACTGGAATGCGATGCTTTTCAGGTGCAAAAGATAAAACGGAGCTTGACTTCCTGAAAAAACAGTGTTAGAATAGATTTGACCGGGACGTACATCCGCGCTGTATTGCGCCGTAAGGTATTATGGTGAGGAAAGTCCGGGCTTCACAGAGCAGGGTAACGGATAACGTCCGCCGAGGGCGACCTCAGGTAAAGTGCAACAGAAATAAACCGCCGCAAAATTGCGGTAAGGATGGAAAGGCGAGGTAAGAGCTCACCGGCACACTGGCGACTTTGTGCAAATGTAAACCCTACCCGAAGCAACTCCCGATGGACTGCGCGCTTTTTCGGCGCGCTGTATTTGCTCGATATTGTTCCGCGGGCGGCTTGAGCGGCGCGGTGACGCGCCGTCTAGATAGATGGATGTAACGTACGTTTTTGTATAGGACAGAACCCGGCTTACAGACCCGGTCATAAAATAAAAGATACGGCTTTGCTCAGTTTATCATAAGGATTTTTCTGTGTAAAGCATGGCTTTCGGAAAAGGACAGACGATTTATGCCGTCTGTCCTTTTCTGTTGTGCGACGGCCGCTTTCATTCGTCTTATACAAGCAATGAATACCGTGTGCGAGCTGTTTTTCGGAAGTTATTTGCCGGAAAAAGTGAGCAAATTTTTTGTCAAGCTCTTGACAAACACGTTTTTGTCGTGTAAAATAAAATTATTCTGAGAGAGGA
>JAQXSY010000130.1 GCA_029219205.1 Bacillota bacterium
AGTAAGCTGAAAGCAGGGTTAACGGAATATCGCTTAAATAATTTGACCACAGCATAACTACTCAAGCAGGCAGGGAAAAAGAAATATATATGATAGTTATCTGTTAATTCGTGCATCATCGCCTCATAGATGTAAGAGAGCCGATTGCCGCCTAAACCAATGCCTTTTTCCGCAATATATTCACTGACTGATGGTGCGTCCTGGAACATTGTAATGTAATTATATGTGTCATTATACGCAGTTCTAAGAAAAGAGAAGCTCGTAAGCCAAAGGATCGTGACTATCATGAAAACATCGGCCCGTCGCAGCAAAAAATGACGCTTCCCAGTCTGCAGACCATCAAGCTGAGTTTCAACAGGGTAGTATGTCTGTGACAGGTACATCAAGAATACGCAGCCCCAATATAGTAAAACGAGTTGCCTCATAGTATTTCCTCACTTAATGATCTGGGTTCTAAAAAGTCGCAATCTGCCTTATACCATAATATATATTATACCATGTTTCTGAAAAAAGTAAATCAGCATTTTCAAATAAAGAGCGATAAAGTCTGTTTTTTCTGATTTTTTTCTACATCGAATCTGATATTTCATTTTTATTTTCGAATAGTAGAACAAGATAGAATCAAATCAGGTTCAATATGGTTATAATACATTTGAATATTTCCGGAGTAAATCCATTCCAAAAATCTTTAAAAACCGGATTGACGGTTGCATCCGCAATTATGCCCGCTGCTTTATCTCTGAACTAAACATTCTCCGCTTACAGCCATTCCGTCCCGATTGATTCCGTTCGCCGAATCGCTGGAAATGGACGATTTCGCGCTCTCTCAAAAATTTGATAGGATCACGTACATCGGGATTATCTACAAGCTTCAGAATATTATCGTATGTCGTCCGAGCCTTTTGTTCTGCTGCCATATCCTCCGAGAGATCGGTTATCGGGTCACCCTTTGACTGAAGATATGCCGCGGTAAAAGGCGTTCCGGCAGCCGATTGCGGATAAACCGCGAGCGTATGATCAACAAAGTATGCGTCAAAGCCTTCACGCTTAATTTCATCAATTGAAAGATTTCTTGTAAGCTGATATACTATTGCGCCGATCATTTCAAGATGAGCAAGTTCTTCGGTGCCTATATCGGTCAGAAGTCCGGAAACCCTGTCATACGGCATGGTGAATCTCTGAGACAGGTACCTGAGCGATGCGCCGAGTTCACCGTCGGGTCCGCCATACTGACTGATTATGATTTTTGCGGCTCTCGCGTCCGGCGTTTTTATATTAACCGGATATTGAAGTCTTTTTTCGTATTCCCACATACTGTTATACCTCGCCTTTCCAGGGCATCGGACCGTCGGACCAACTCTTCCCGTTTATCGTATAGAAGCTGTAACCTTCAATAGGGCCGTATGCTTCGCTATATCTTGCAATAAGTTCGGCTCTTTCATCTGCGTACTGATTGAATAATTCAATCGCATCATGTGCGTTTTCATGCGTGTCTATAAATAAGCGCAAATCGTCCATTCCGAAGCTGTATGCCCTTATCTGCTGCATAAGCGCCGCACGCTCACCGCATCTTTCGCTATTATTGCCGTTTGTGTATCCGTTCATCTCTTCCCTCCTATACAATAAGGAAGGTAGAGCTCGGAGAACATCGTGCCTTTCGAAAGGCCTTCCTCCGGAATGAACAGATCCTTGAATTCCTGATTTTTCACATAAGCCATAGCCAATGATACTGGCTGATCTGTGCAAATACAATTGCCGTTTTGTACATTCGCGGTTCTGGTCTGCATTGTTTTATTGCCATAGCCGCGGTATCTGTTACCTCTGTCCATAAATTATGCCTGCCATTCTTGTAGGTTGGATTCACGGAATAATTTCCGCTGGTAACATTTTATGTGTTTATGCGTCTTATTGTTCGTCAGAACGCAGAAAAGGACCTTGCGTTTCGAATGCGCAAAGTCCTTTTTTTCAAAATTTCAAATTACTGTTTATAATTCAGGCTTGTATTTTCAAATACCGACGGGCTGACAATATTTATCATTGTTTTACCGCAGTTTACGACAAGTTCCTCTCCGTTCTCATCATACAGAACCATCGGAACGTCTCCGGTAGATTTTACCCACTTGATTTTTTGGTAAGCGCCGTTGGAAATATAATATCCTTCGCCCTGCCCTACCGGATCAACGTCTATATGATTGTAAGAATCGTTTGTGTTATAATGAGGGCACGCAAGAACGATTACATTTGTAAAACTGAGCTGCTCGCCGTTCGAGCCGTCTATATGCGCGTCTCCCTTATACTGGTATCTTGCATACGTTCTTGTCGCCGGATTATATATGTACTGCGGGAAATGCAGAGAATTGTACGGAACAATTACATGCATCGCTTCACCGCTTGTAGGAGTTAAAGGCTCGGAATCGTAGCTTACAAAATGAAGCATACTCTTAAGATCGCTCTTAACCTCTGTGCGGTATTTAAAATATTTTATGCCTCCAACAATCTTTTCTCCGGTCGTTACAAGCGTATGTTCGAGCGCCATTATCTTCATTCTTTCCGGATCGCGGTAGAACATTCCCGGAGCAGGCTTGTTAACGCCGTCGATATTGTTTATACTGCGCGCTTTAAGCTCAACATATGCCTGATTGCTGCCTCCGGCATGAATGTAAATGGCGTCGTGATTCTGAGCCAGGTCGATATAATATTCTCTCGACGATCTTATCGAGCCGACAACACCGAGATTTTCATAATCCATAACGACCATCATAAGCCTTGTTATTCCGCCCTCAACCATACATTCATAAAGCACGTCCGCCTGAGAAATGCCCACCTGAGGAAGGCTTGCCTTTATATTATTAATCATGATGGCAACCGGGCGCTTGGTAAGCATCTCTTCTCCGCCTTTTTCGCCTGTCAGAGGATTAATAACCTGCCCGCTTTCGTTACAGCCGTATGTTCCGCTGTTATAAATAATATCGGTCTGTTCGGACGTTGTTTCGTCCGTACCGGAGGACTCGTCGGTCGATTCGCTGTCCGCAGCTGTCGTTTCATCCGGTTCGTCCGTCGTTTCCGGTTCAGCGGTTGTTTCCGGCGGAATTGTGTTTTCAGGTTCGGTTTTTTCGCCGTCCTGCGTACCGGTGCTTACACCTTCGCTGTCGGTTGAATCCTCGCCGGATTTAAATGCAGGTTCTGATGCGCAGCCGAATGCCGATATCAGCATCGCAGCGCATAAAAAAATCACGGCGATCCGGCGCGTAAGCTTATTACTCAAAAAAATCACCTCAGAATGAAATATAATATTTATTTATTTTTATTCATTTTATTCAGCCAAATCAAGCCGATGTCCATAGCCTCATAAAGGCCGTTCTTTTCAAACTGCTTTGCAAGCCGCTCATGAGCCGGCTTTTTCTCGTCGGTGCTCATTATCTGAACAAGAATGCGGTTAGGTACTTCGGGTTTGTCTTCAAGACTTCCGCATTCAAGCTTTTTATTGTCCAATATCATCATAAAGAGTACATATTCATCATCCATGCTCCCATAACAAAGCATGTTTTTATCCCTAACCAACGGTTTGTTTTTATAAATCAGATATTTTCCCTTTATTCCTATTTCCTTATATTCTGCCATCTATACCCATCCTTTCGTCTCTTAATGATTTCATATGTCAATTTTTTGGTTAAAATAATCATGTATGTTAATATATGATAATATATTTTATCCGATTTGTCAAGAGCAAACATATAATTCATTCAACTTACACTCAATTATGTGCCTAAAAAATATGTTGTACATGTTAAAGTCATTTTAAACCAGGCACATGACAACAAATCGCACGGACAAAATGTCCGTGCAACTTGCTGTGCGATATTATACGCTGATCTGAGTTACTTTATTATTGTGATCTTTCCTATCAAAGGAAGATCTTTCGCCTGTCCCTTACATGCGTTAATCAATGCAATCAGGAACATAACAAATGTAATTACTCCGATTACAAGATTAAATAAGACTTTTGCGATCGTAAACAAAAAACCGATAAACGGAATTCCGCTAAGAAGTCCCAATATGCCACCGACAATTAGGCTGAGGATTGAGCACGCTGCGCCAAACAGAAGCAGCACCAGTCCCTGGTTTGCCCAGTATCTGCCGTATTTTGAATCAGGGCACGCAACAAGCGGTACAAAAAACAGTATGCCGAAAACGGCTAAAATACCGTAAATTTTGTTTGCGGCAACATCAGACGGGTCAAATTCAGCCGTATGATCCGAACCGCCGAATCCGCTGTTTGCTCTATTTCTACCGGCGTTTGTTCCGGCTGCACCGGCTGCTATGGAAGATTTAACGTCAGCTTGCTGCTGTTCAGTTTTTTGTTCAGTCTGTGCGCTTTTCTGCGCCTCGTACTGAGCGGCGCCGCAGTTACTGCAGAACTTTTGATTATCCTCAAGCTCTGCCCCGCATTGATTACATTGTTTCATTCAAGTATATGCCTCCGTTTATATTTTAAATCATCGGTTTTATATCAGCGGAGAGCTGAAATTTCAATAAGTTATCTGTTTTCCTCTTTGTCAAGCGCCTTAAGGAAGTCAATGCATCTGCGGACTTCGCTAAGTCCGTCAGGCGAAAGCGATTCGCTTTCGACGACCATTGTGAGTCCGTTGTCAATGGCGTACTCGCGAACAGCCTTTACGGGAGCGTCGCCAAGTCCGAGCGAACGTCCTTCGTGCGTGTCGATCTTGCCGTCCTTGAGGTGAATTACTTTTACTCTGTCCTTAAGCTTTTTAAGAAGCTCAACAGGATCAAGTCCGGCGTTAAACGCCCAGAACGTGTCGATCTCGAAAAGCAGATTTGTATGCTTCTGAAGTTCGTCATGAATCAGGTAGCCTTCCGCGGTCGGAATGAACTCGTGGCTGTGATTGTGATAATGAAGCGCAATTCCGGCGTCCTTAAGTTTGGGCTGAGCTTTTTCTATAATTTCATAAAATTTTTCAAGCTCTGCGCGGGTTCCGAGGCTTGCGCCGGGAATTATAAAGTTTTTGTTTCCGATTGTCGTGTGATATTCAAGCGTTGCGTCAATGTTTTTTTCTTCAAGCTCGCCGACGCCTGAGTGCGTACCGGAAATTTCTATTCCATATGTATCAAGATATGACCTGATCTCCTTAGCGGACTTGCCGCCGAATCCGGCAAACTCGACGTATGAATATCCCATAGCCGCAACTTCGCGAATGGCTTTTTCAATATCCGTCCCTGTAACATCGCGTACACTGTATAGCTGTAATCCGTAATTCATGATTAATCTCCATTCTTTATACAATAAAAATTACGTGAGGTATATTACACCTTATCTATTATATTACACTTTTTTCAATATTGCAAGTAACTTTAAAGATTTTTTTGTCAATTAATGAATTTTTTAAATAATTTTGATTTTTCCTCGCCGTATGCTCTTGACATTCCGAAATTGTTGTTGTATAATGAATATCAGAGTTCGTTTCCGATGTCTGTCGGATAATTGGATATTTCTCAGCAGTTGCGAGGGGAGGGATTAAAGATGGCAGAGGTAAGAGTAAAAGAAAATGAACCGCTTGACAGCGCTCTCAGACGCTTCAAAAGACAGTGTCAGAGATCCGGTGTCCTGGCCGAGCTTCGCAAAAGAGAATGCTACGAGAAACCCAGCGTAAAGCGTAAGAAGAAGTCCGAAGCAGCCAGAAAACGCAAATATAAGTGATTTTCGCTTCAGACTTTTCGTTAATTTCAAAAAAAGAAGCCGGGAGATCTGTTTTTATCAGGTCACCCGGTTTTCATTTTTATTTTTTTCCCGCAGCAAAAACGAAACGATGTATTCTTCCCTCGACAAAACCTTCAGAATCTATAATTTTTTGCGCTTCAAAGAGTTGCTTTTCACAAGATTCCACCGAAAAACCGGGAAATTCCCACTCAATTATCCTGGAAAACCACACGAGAGCGCCGACATCATAGAATCTGATCGGACGGAAACATTCGTCATTTTCAAAAATTTCAAATTCCTCGTTCTGAAATTTCCGCTTTGCAAAGCAAAGGTATTGTTCCGGAAACGGAACCTTTGTTTTTCCAAGTAAAAGACCGACAAGTTCACGGTCGTTTTCCGCTCCGACCTGTTCGGATATGAAAACTCCTCCCTTTTTCAGAACGCGCGATATCTCGCCGATATTCATATCCCCGTGACGGTTTAAAACAATATCGAAAATGCCGCTTTCAAAAGGAAAATCTCCTTTTCCGTCTCCGGGACGAAAATCTATGCCAAGAGGAAGCAAGGTTTGTCTGCACAAATCTATGTTCGGAAGATACGCCTCCATTGCGGCGGTGTTTTTATACGGATGACCAAGCGAAAGCAGAAATTCACCGCCCCCGGTATCGACATCAAGAATACGCATATCGGGTTTTAAATATTTCCTGACAATTTCTTCGTAGCTCCACGGCAAGTCGGTTTCCTCGGAATATCTTCCGGCGATGTGAGAAAAGTCCCACCCATGGATATGCGCGGCATTCTCCTCCGCCTTCCAAAACGCAATAAGCTCAGTATCGTTCAAATCAAATCATTCCTCCGTATATCGCGGTGTTCGTAAAACGGTTAATCCTCCTTATGACTAAGATCATACGGAGGATTTGTTCATATCTATCGAGAACGACAGGTCCAAATGATACAGTCGCTTTTGCAGCGCAAGGGGGGAACCACCTTGACGGAAAGTTGCGGCGCAAAATCCGTGATCTGTAATTTATCTTCCGTTTGGCAGCAAATGAATCAACCCGTGACGCACGGTAATGCCGGCAGGAAAGTGCAGAAGTGCGCCTCTTCGTTCCTTTAAAAATTTTCGGCAGCCGGATCAATCTGGATTCGTTTGAATAACTCGATGTTACTGCTTCGCCTGTCTTAGAAGATCATTCCACTCTTGTACGACGGAACGATCCACAAAATAATCAATTTTCATTGCCTTCCTTACGCGGGCGAGCGTAGCATTTGTTATTTCGACGGCTTTCGCAGTCCCTTCTCTAATTATGTCATACACTGAATCGATGTCCGCTTCCCATCTTGCACGCTCAGCTCGAATTGGCTCCAGCGTTGTTTCCAGCACATTGATGAGAAATTTTTTACAGGTACCGTCGCCAAGACCGCCACGGCGGTAATGTTCCTTCATTTCATCCAGATTTGCGTAATCCGGCAGAAAAGCAGCAAAATGCTCATCTGTACAAAGCGCGTCGAGATATGTAAACACAACATTCCCTTCTGTATGACCGGGATCGCTGATCTGAAGATGCTCAGGGTCGGTGAACATTTTACCATTGACCTGTTTCTTAATCGTCTTCGGATCATCGGAAAGATAAATGCAGTTTCCCAATGACTTGCTCATCTTCGCCTTCCCATCCACACCCGGAAGCCGACGCTGCATTTCATTTTCCGGAATCATGGCTTTCGGAAGAACCAAAGTCTCACCATAGATTTTATTAAATTTTTCTACAATTTCACGCGCTTGCTCCAGCATGGGAAGCTGATCCTCACCCACAGGGACAATATTAGCATCAAAGGCTGTGATATCCGCCGCCTGGGACACGGGATATACAAAAAATCCCGTCGGTAAGCCTTCATCCGCAAAACCGCGCATTTGAATCTCGGCTTTGACGGTAGGATTGCGCGACAAGCGTGCCGTTGTAACCAGATTCAGATAATAGAAAGTCAATGCGTGCAAAGCCGGAAGCGCTGACTGAACACAAATCGTTGATTTTTTCGGATCAATTCCCACGGAAAGATAATCCAAAACAACATTCACGATATTGTCCCGAATCTTCCTTGGATTGTCCGCATTGTCGGTCAAAGCTTGATCGTCCGCTATCAGGATATTTATTTCATCGAATTGTCCCGAGTTTTGCAATTCCACTCTCCGTTTCAGGGAACCCACATAATGTCCAAGATGTAAACGTCCGGTCGGACGATCGCCGGTCAAAATGATGTTTTTCTTTTCCATAAATATTTCCTCTAATTATTCTCGATTTATCCTTTTTTTCACTGAATCAAGTATATCGGAAGAATTTGAAATAATCTACCATATCGCAAAAAGAAATATCCGATAGTTTTGAAAATCTCTCGGAAATTCCTTTTGTTTTCAAATGACAGCTCTTCCGAATTTTGCACTCAAAAGCGTTAACTTCATATGTCTATATCGGCGAGATCAAAATCACCGATATTCTTTTCTTCCGCAGTCTCGGCAACCGTTTCCTGATCAGAATGGCTCAGCGTAACGGCTCCGCTGCCGACAACCGAAGCAAACGACGTCTCCGGGTTCTGGAGCAGTATGTTGAGAACCGACATATAATCTCGGATTATTTCACGCGGAGTAATCATAGTGTCTGCTCCGGCGCGGCTCAGGCATTCTTTCAAAAAATCCTGCAT
>JAQXSY010000131.1 GCA_029219205.1 Bacillota bacterium
TTGAATCGCTTGCAAAAATAAAATCTATGTCTACAAACGGTTCGATTGAATTTTGCGAATAAATAAAGTTTACACTCTGCGGCAGCAGTTGTAATAAATTATTTTATTTTTTTCGGAGGATAACATGAAAAAAATTCTTGCGGCGCTCCTTGCCGCTATCATGCTTCTCGGCATGGCAGCCTGCGGCGGAAATGATTCTAATGGCGAAGTGGCACTCAAAGTTGGAGCAATTCTCGTTGGTGATGAAACCGAAGGATATACCCTCGCACACATGAACGGCATCGAAGCAGCCGTTAAAAAGCTCAAGAGCGAAGGCAAAACAGTCGAAATCGAATACAAGAAAAAGGTACCCGAAGATGCGTCTGTTGAAACAAACTCCAATCAGCTTATTGCAAACGGGTGCAAAGTTATTATCACAAACTCCTACGGCCACCAGTTTAATTTCGGATCAGTCATCGAGTCAAACCCGGATGTAATATTTGTAGCTATGACAGGCGACCTTGCTGCCGCTTCCAATCTTGCAAACTATAAGAACGCATTCACAAAAGTTTACGAATCCAGATACGTTTCCGGTATAATTGCCGGCCTCAAGCTCAAGTCACTTATTGATTCCGGCGAGCTTACCGCTGAAAAGTACCCCAATTCGTTTGACGGCGACAACATTAAAATCGGATATGTCGGCGCGTTCAACTATGCTGAAGTTGTATCCGGCTACACAGCATTTTATCTTGGCATAAAGAGCATTGTTGAAAACATTACAATGACCGTTAAATATACCAACTCCTGGTTCAGCGAAGAAAGAGAAGCCGCTGTCGGCGAATACCTCATGAATCAGGGATGCGTTATCATCGGTCAGCATGCTGACTCAACCGGCGCTCCTGCAGCTATTCAGAAGGCATTTTCCAACGGAACAAACAAAATGTGCTACTCTGTCGGATATAACGTATCCATGCTTGACGTAGCAGAAGACGTTGTTCTCACCTCTGCTTCCAACAACTGGGATGTTTATTACTATGAGCTTTTCTCTGCAATTATTAACGGAGAGGCTGTTCCCACAGACTGGGCAAAGGGCTACGACGACAATGCCGTTGCTTGCACCGATCTCGGAAAAGCATGCGCAGAAGGAACAAAGGAAGCTGTCGATAACGCAATTAAGGCTATAAAGGACGGTTCCATAAAAGTATTTGACACCTCCAAGTTCACAGTTAACAACGAGCATCTTACTTCTTACACAGGTGCTTACGGTATGAACAACGCCGAAACAATCAAGACCGAGAACGGAGTTACGTTCTTTGACGAATCTTCTCTCCGCTCCGCTCCTTATTTTGACATAAGAATAGACGGAATCACGGAAGAAGCTTCCGATTACGATCAGGAATAATCAGGTTTGCATTATTAAGTCAGAATTCAATAAAGGGAAGTCCGGTTTCGGTCTTCCCTTTATATGGTTTTATTGAGGTTGAATATGGAAAAACAAGCAGCGGTTGAGTTGCGAAATATTAATAAAACATTCGGTACGATAATCGCCAACAAAGATGTAAATTTAATTGTTTACAAGGGCGAGATTTTGTCGCTTTTAGGCGAAAACGGCAGCGGAAAAACCACCCTTATGAATATGCTGTCCGGAATTTACTACCCCGACAGCGGAGAAATAATTGTAAACGGCGAGCATGTGTCGATATCTTCTCCTAGGGATTCATTTGCAAACGGTATAGGCATGATACATCAGCATTTCAAGCTTGTTGATGTTTTTACTGCCGTCGAAAACGTGGCTCTTGTAACAAATGAAAGCGGAAAATACAGTCTGAAAAGCACCGCGAAAAAAATTAATGAAATTTGCGATAAATACGGTTTTGAGCTTGATCCGTATCAAAAAGTATATAATATGTCTGTTTCACAGAAGCAGACTCTTGAAATAATCAAAGTATTATATTGCGGAGCCAATATACTTATTCTTGATGAGCCCACAGCCGTTCTTACGCCGCAGGAAACCGAAAGACTTTTTTCCGTTATAAGAAATATGCGCGACGACGGTAAATCCATAATTATTATTACACACAAGCTTCATGAAGTTCTGGAAATTTCCGACCGCGTTGCAATATTACGCAAGGGCGAGATGATAGACACCGTCGAAACGAAAAACGCAACCGAATTATCGCTGACCGAAATGATGGTCGGTCAAAAGGTCGAGCTGAATATTGGACGCACAGAACCTGTTAACCCTCAACCTCGAATAAAAGTCGAAAATCTCAACTGCATAAACTCTGACGGCGTAAAAGTTTTGGATAATGTTTCATTTACTTTGAACAGCGGAGAGATACTCGGAATTGCCGGCATATCCGGCTGCGGACAAAAAGAGCTTCTTGAATCGATAGCCGGGCTGCAGCATGTTGAAAACGGTTCAAAAATAACGTTTTTCCCGCCTGATAACTCAAAGCCCAAAGAGCTTATCGGAAAATCTCCCAGAAAAATTCGCGAGCTCGGAGTATCGCTTTCCTTCGTTCCCGAGGACAGGCTCGGAATGGGGCTTGTAGGTTCGATGGGAATGACCGAAAACATGATGCTGAGATATTACACCAACAGCAACTCGATTTTCACCGACAAAAAGACTCCTCAGGAGCTGGCTTCCAGAATAAAAAATGAGCTTGAAGTTATAACTCCGTCAATTGATACTCCGGTTCGGACTTTGTCCGGAGGAAACGTACAAAAAGTGCTTGTCGGACGAGAGATTGCTGCTTCGCCGATCGTCCTTCTGACGGCATACGCCGTGCGCGGACTTGATATAAATACATCATATACAATATACAATCTTTTAAACGAACAGAAAAAACGCGGCGTCGCAGTTGTATATGTCGGGGAAGATCTTGACGTTCTTCTTGAACTTTCAGACCGTATTATGGTCCTTTGCGGCGGCAAAGTAAACGGAATAGTTGACGCGAGAACAACAACAAAAGCGGAAGTCGGAATGCTTATGACAAATCTGGGAAAGGATAGCCGTAATATATGAATAGTGTTAAGCACAAAGAAGGTGCCGGGCACGAACCGTTTGTAAGAATTGTTAAATGCCAGAAACCTTCAAATAAAAAAGCTGTTCTCGTGCGTGTATTGTCGCTTGTCGCAGCTGCAATTATATGCGGAATATATATTCTTGTTCTGAGCAAGGGCAAGGTTTCGCTGTTTAAAGCAATTGAACAGATGTGGAACGGAACATTCGGCATTCCCGGGAATGCAAGAAGTATGAAAATAATGATTTGGGACACTGCCATTTATTCTGCAAAGCTTCTGTGTATTTCAGTTGCTCTGACGCCCGCGTTTAAAATGAAATTCTGGAACATTGGAGCCGAAGGACAGATTGTAATGGGCGGACTTGCCACCGCCATTTTAATGCATGATTTTGCAGATCTTCCTCGTCCGGTGCTTCTTATATTATGCGTTCTTGTATGTATAATCGCCGGAGCCGTCTGGGGTATGATCCCCGCGTTCTTTAAAGCAAACTGGGGGACAAACGAAACGCTGTTCACTTTGATGATGAACTACGTTGCAATGAAGATAATGGACTACTTCTACAATGCATGGAAAGGAAAACTATCCGCACTTCCGACCTTTGACAAAAAAACTTGGTTTCCTTCCCTTCTGGATCACAGTTATACATGGAATATTATTATATTCGTATTGCTTGCTTTCGTAATGTATTTTTATTTGAAAAAAACAAAGCACGGCTATGAAATTGCAGTTATTGGAGATTCAGCCAATACAGCAAGATATGCCGGTATAAACGTTAAAAAAGTCATTATACGGACAATGGCTATTTCAGGAGGTATTTGCGGTCTGTGCGGCGGATTGACGGTTGCGGCACAGAATCACAACATTGCATCGTCAACCGAAGCAATACATACTGTTACAAGCGGCTACGGTTTTACCGCAATTATCGTCGCGTGGCTCGCAAATTTCAATACTGTCGGAATGATCCTCATTTCGGTTCTGATTTTGTTTCTTGAAAAAGGCACAGGACAGCTTGGAAATACGTATGCCGCTTTTTCATCGGGCGGCGGCAATGTTATGATCGCGATTGTTCTGTTTTGCATAATCGGAGGCGCATTTTTCCTTAATTACCGTCTCGTTTTCTGCGATCGATTTAAGCAGGTTTTTCATTTGAGAAAAATAACACCTGATAAGGAGGCTAAAAAATAATGATAGACACTCTTATCGTTTGGGTGATGCGAGCAATCGTTTTCGGTTCAATCATTATGTACGGCGGTATGGGCGAAACATTAACCGAAAAGTCCGGAAACATGAATCTCGGTACCCCGGGAATTATGTGCATCGGCGGTGCGTTCGGATTTTGTTCGACCTATATTTACGAACTTAACTGTCAGGGAAAGCCTAATCCGTTTATTTCAATAGGAATTGCGCTGGTTTGCTCATTTGCAGCCGCCGCACTTGCGGGACTTTTGTTTTGTTTCCTTACAACAACGCTCAGAGCAAATCAAAATGTTGCAGGTCTTGCAATGACAATATTCGGTTCAGGACTTGCAAAAAGC
>JAQXSY010000132.1 GCA_029219205.1 Bacillota bacterium
CATTTTTTCGACCACCTTAAATAAAATCAAGTATCTGACCGTCATCAGCGTCAAGAATACGTTTCATAGCAGCTTTTTCCTTGAATTTGCGGCTTACTATGGTTTTGAAGCCGAGAAATTGAATTGTTATAAGCGGAGTCATTGCAACCATTGCAACAATTCCGAACGCATATGACAGAATATTGTCGTTTCCTTGGATGACAGAACATGCGCCGATTGCGAAAGGAAGTACAAAGCTTGAAGTTAACGGACCGCTTGCAACCCCGCCTGAGTCGAAAGCAATGGCTGTGTATATTTTCGGAACAAAGAAGGACAGTCCGAGAGATATGAAATATCCCGGTATAAGATAATACAAGATACTGAATCCGAAAATTATGCGTATTAAAGAAAGACCTATTGAAATACCCACGCCGATTGAAAGTGCTGTAAGAACCGATTTTTTCTTTATAGCACCGTCGGTAACTTCCTCAACCTGTTTATTCAGCACATGAACGGCGGGCTCGGCCAAAACGACTGTAAATCCGAGAACAAACGCAAAAACGACGATTATCCACTTCGGCTGCACGGCAAGCATAGTACCCATTTTGTATCCAATAGGCATAAATCCGACAGTTACGGTTGTCAGAAAAATTACCAGTCCTAAAAATGTATATGCTATGCCAACGGTAATCTGAAGCATTTTCTTGGCGGGAAGCCTAAGAAAAGTAACCTGCAAAATAAGAAAAAATGCAACGATTAAGCCAAGTGCAAGAGCAACCTCACCGACAACACCGCCAACACACGCCAGAAAACTGTCGCCCAGATGCGAATCAATAGAATAATCGGGCAGCTCGTATGTAATATTTCCGTTTATAGATATTCCGAGGGCGCAAACCGCAAGAACAGGCCCGATAGAACACAGCGAGACAAGACCAAAGCTATTTTCGCCGGAACCTTTTCCGCCGAGCGTTGAAGCGATACCGACGCCAAGCGACATTATAAACGGGACGGTTATTGGTCCGGTTGTAACTCCGCCGGAGTCAAACGCCATAGGCAGAAATGCTTCATTACCGTTTATTAAGACAAGTGAAGCGAGTGCGAATAACAGCATGTAAAAATACATAAGCAGCGATGATAAGCTTAAACGGAAAACTATTTTTACGATTGCAAGCACAAGAAATAAACCTACTCCGACGCCGATCGAAATAATCAGTATTTTTCCGTTGATAACATCGGCAACCTGAGCCGCAAGTACGGAAAGATCAGGCTCGGCAATGGTTATAAGCACGCCCATCACAAAGCATACCGAAAGGAGCAGGATCAGATTTCGGGATTTTGTCAACCCGGCTCCCGTATGCTCTCCCATCGGCGTCATTGCCAGATCCGCGCCGAGGTTAAACAAACCTATGCCAATCACAAGCGATATCGAAGCGGCGATAAAAATCCATATCTCCTTTGCTGTAAGAGACAACAACGGAGTAAAATAAAGAATAATTACAATCATGGAGACAGGAAGAACCGATATCAGTGCCTCCTTGAGTTTCTTAACCAAGCCTTTAGTCACATATTTTCTCCTTTACAAAAAGTGTTTTTTATTGTGTTCTTATCAGAACTTCAAGTATTTCTCTGATCCTGCCCTGACGCAAATCGTCGGCGTCAATAACGGTTATGCCAAGCTCTCCGGCGCGATGACGAGTGATCGAACGGCATCGTTTGGCAGTGACAATAACGGACTTAGCCCATTTTCCGCCGAATCTGTCACGAAGGACCGCAAGCTCATTTAACGCCTCCGTGCTGATTTCGCATGTTTTGCAACTTAGGAAATACGGAGCAATTCCTCTCATTGCAATAACGTCAATTTCGTTTGTCACGTTATCATGTCTCGCGGTGCCCTCCCAATCGACAACCGAGCTTGTTCTTACTTCGTGGAAAAAGCCTGAATCAAGACACGCTTTGTAGATATAAAGTTCGAGAACGCTGCCTACGTCGCGCAGCCAGTTTCGGAGCTGATGATCCGAAAAGTCAAAAGACACGCTTTTTCCGCTGACAATTTTTAGATTTTTAATTAATCCGATTTGTTCAAAATCAGATAAAACGGCTTCGGGAGCGTCAATTAATCCTCCACGCTCGCCTTTAACGGTATATGGCGCGTCAACATGAAGCTCCGGAACGCTTTGCTTTACGGATTTTGAAACTCTCTGAATAAAGCTGATTGCGCGCTGCCAGTCTGATTTATTATTGAGAAACACATTAAAAAACGGTTCGATTTTTTCAATGTATTTTTGAAGATTCGTATTATCAAATCTTCCGGAGCGAAGCGCACCTCCTGCCATAAGAAAGCAGTCATTTACGCTGTATTTAATTGTGCAATCCAATTCATTCGCAAAAGGAGCGTTCTGAATATTGAAAAACCTATTTCGCTTGCGGCTGTAGGTAAATACCGGTATATCTGCTTTGGAACAGATCAATCCGCCTGCAAAAAGAGCTGCATCTGTGCCTCCGGTTATGTCAAGTGCGGCCATCGGATATTTTTCAAAGATAATTTCAAGCTGGCGTTTAATTTTTGAAGCGTCGTATATGCTCATATCAAAAAATATAAGCTCAGTTTTCAGACCGCGGTGCTGAAAATATGTTTTAAGTCTTTCGTGTGTTTTTTTATCATGCGCTATATCGTCAGGACATAAAAACACCGTCCGTTCAGGCTTGAAAACCTCTGTTGCAAGTACATTTTCAACCGGTCTTTCGTCGTATAATTCAATAAGAGTATTCATAAACCACACTCCATATAATTATCTTCGGGTTTTTATTCAATAGCTTTCAGCGCTTCTGCCATATTAATTTTTTTAGTCTTAAACGTAAGTGCAAGATCAACTATTATCGTGAACAGAAAAGTTATGGCGACAGCGTATACATAGCTCAGCAAAGCTAAACTGCATCCAAAATACATAGTTGAAATCTTTATCTGTGACATAACATATCTGAGCAGCGCGTATCCCATAGGTATTCCGAAAAGAGCGCTTATACCGGTAAGCACAATATTTTCACGGAAAACGTAAGAATTCTGTTCGCTCTGATAAAATCCGAGCACCTTAAGCGTAGCAATTTCACGAGTTCTTTCGGTTATGGTTATATTTGTCAGGTTATAAAGCACAATAAACGAAAGCGCTCCGGCACATACAAGAACGATAAGCACAATATAATCGAGGCTGTCAAGCATACTTTCAACTCGAGACCTCATGTCTTTACTTAATTGTGCGTTTGAAACATTGTCTGCGCCGAGAATAACGGCTCCGGCCTCATGATGATCAATGCCGTCGTTGAAAAGAATATATGCTGTGTTGCAATCGGAAGTATGTCCGGTCTGGGAAACGAAAGTTGACTCGCTTAAGTATATGTAATCGTAAATGTAGTTATCAAATATGCCTGATATTCTGACTTCAATAATATCCCCATCTGAACATTTAAGTGAAAGAATATCATTCAGAGCAATTCCATTTTCAGTGGCAAATCTGTAATTTATAACCGCTTCGCCTTCTCCGGGAAATTGTACGGGATCCTCATCTCTGTGAAGCGATACATAATCGTTTAGCGGCTCGCTGAAAATTACTGCGTTTATCTGTTTACTTTTTCCGTCAGAAAGCATTGCGTCGGATTTTTCCGTATGAAGAAACGCGACTCTCGAGGATAGTTCTGAAATTGTATCCAGAAATTTGGATTTCCCGTCATCATCAACCGGATCAATAAACGAAACAGACGCGTCATAAAAATCGATCTTGGTGAACTGATTGTCGGCAACCGGTTTGATTGTATCACGAATTCCGAATCCTGTAAGCAGCAATGCGGTACATCCGCCTATGCCGAAGATCATCATAACCATTCGCTTTTTATATCTCAGGATATTACGTATTGAAACTTTATGAAGGAATCTGACATGACGCCATATAAAACCGATTCTTTCAAGCAGGACACGTTTCCCTGCCGCCGGCGCTTTCGGCCTCATTAGTTGCGCTGCACTTTCATTAAGGTCTCTAACGCAAACAAGCCATGTAGCTCCGAGAGAACATATAAGATAAAGCGCGGTACAGATGAAGAAAAGTTTCCAGTCCAAAACAAAGGCTACCGGTCTGCCAATCGAATACATTATGTGATAAACCTGCCATAGCGCCATAGGCATAAATTTTGAACCGATCAAAAATCCGATTACACATCCTGCGGCGGAAGCGCTTCCGGCATATATAAAGTACTGACAAATTATTGCGCCGCCGCCATAGCCAAGCGCCTTAAGAACGCCGTTTTCAGTACGCTGTTCGCTTACCATTCTTGTCATCGTGGTTGTACAAACGAGCGCAGCAACCAAAAAGAAAAACAAAGGGAAGACTTTTGCGATACCGGAAACAATAGCGGTGTCGTTTTCAAAGCTGGCGTAACCAACATTTGAAGTCCTGTCAAGTACAAATACATTCGCGGGCTTCAGCTCGCCGAGGCTGTTTTTCGCATCATCAATATCTTCCTGCGCCTCTGCGATTTTTAACTCTGCATCGCTTATTTCCGCTTTGGTCTTTTCAATATCATTTTCCGCTTCAATAAAAGCGTTTTGTGCCTGAGTTAATGCCTCATTATAATCGGCAAGGCTCTTGCTGTATTCGGCTTCGCCTGAGTTAAGCTTTGCTTCGACGGCGTCAAGCTGCTCTTTTACGGCGGGTATTAAGTATGAGGGATCAGACTTTGCCTCGTTCAGCGCTCGCCATGAAGCGTCAAGTTCGCTCCTTGTGCGGGATAAAATGCTTTGAGCGTCGTTCAGTTGTTTTTCGGTTTCCGCACGTTCAGTTTCATGTTTTTCTATGCCGTTTTTTAAAAGCTCTTTTGCATCCTCAAGCTCTTTCTTTTTCTGCTCAAGCTCGTTCTGCGCGTCGTCGATGGGAGCTTTCGCATCAGAATATATTTTATTGAATCTTATATCGGCTCTGTCATTCAGTAAAGCCTCGATATTTTCACGATAGCTTTCTATAATATTATTGTATTCTTCGGAATAAATTTCAGAATCGCAGTCCAGTCCGATAAAAAGCTCGCTGTAATAATCCGAATTGACCCCCTCAGGCATCAGATAAACAAATCCGCTTACCGAACCTCCGCCGAGCGAAGAAGTCCCACGTTCAAAATTCAAATAATATGAAGCATTGCACAAGCCGACAACAGTATATTCTTTATAAGAAAATTTTTCACTTACTTCTTCGGGATTGCTGTCCGACAACCTGATTTTTTTGCCGATATCCTCATTATTTGCATACTTAGCGTCAAGAATACATTCGTCGGGAGATGTCGGTTCCCTCCCGTTTATAATATCGACTCCGTTTATTTCTTCCAGCAGCGTATGAGCGTGCAGTACAACGTCGGCGCCGCTGTCGTTTTTGTAAATAAAATCGGTGCTTAACGATCCTTCTGCGGTTTTTATACCATCAAGCGCTTTAAAAGCTATTACATCGTCTTCCGTAAAGCCAAGGGTACTGATCAATCTGAAATCAAAGAGACCAAGCTCTTTGACATATGAATCTGCCGTTTTTATCATCGATTCTTCCGAAATTCTGAGGCCGGCAAAAAAGCCGACTCCAAGTGCGATTATTGATAATATGGCAAGATATCTTCCAAGCGATTTACGGATTGTCCGAAATGTTGATCTTAATAACATACCCTCACCATCCGATCTCTTCAACCGGAGTGACATGCTGATTTATTTGCTGGTCAACGACGGTTCCGCTTTTAACCGTTATAACTCTGTCTGCCATCGCCGTCAGCGCGCTGTTGTGAGTTATAATAATAACCGTCATACCTGTTTCCCGGCTCATATCCTGGAGCAGTTTCAAAACTTGTTTTCCGGTAACATAGTCAAGCGCCCCCGTCGGTTCGTCGCAAAGTAAAAGCTTCGGATTTTTCGCAAGCGCACGCGCAATAGACACACGCTGCTGCTCTCCGCCGGAAAGCTGAGCCGGAAAATTTGAATAACGCTCTTCAAGTCCGACGCGTCGCAGCATATCCATCGGATCACAGGGATTCTTGCATAACTGAGCCGCCATTTCAATGTTTTCGAGCGCCGTAAGATTCTGTATCAGATTATAAAACTGAAAAACAAATCCGACATCGTGTCTCCTGTACGCTGTAAGCTGCTTTTCGCTGAATTTCGATATGTCTTTACCATCAATAAAAACACTGCCTTCGGATAAGCGGTCCATTCCTCCGAGAATATTCAAAAGCGTAGTTTTTCCCGCTCCCGAAGGACCGACAATGACGCAAATCTCCCCTTTTTCAAGCGTGAAGCTCACATCATGAAGGGCGGTTATACTGACCTCTCCCATCGTGTATATTTTGCTGACATCTTTAAATTCGACAAAATGATTCATATTGGTTACCTTGATTTTCAGAATAATTGTACTTTTGCATTATTAATATTTTCTTCTATCTGAGTTATGCATTTTTCCAAAACACCGATCTCGCTGTTACTCATTCCTTTTTCGATTATTTTGAAAAAGACTTCTTGAGCGCGCCTGCCTTCATTTATAACAGTCTTTGTTTTCGAAGTACATACAAGCTTAATTTTTCGCCTGTCCCCGGATACTTCCTCGCGCGTCAAAAAGCCGTCGTGAACAAGTTTATCCACATACATCGATACAAGATTTGGCTTGAGCCCTCTCATACGGGTTATATCCTTTGCGATACAGCGGTCCGGATTACTGGCAAGAAACATAATTATATCAAAAGACGGCTGTGAAATCTCATATTTTTCGCAGATCGGCCTGCATATTTTTGAATACAGGTCGATTGCCGCCTGAAACAACGGTAATAATCTTCCACCCTGCAAGACGGTTCTCCTACATTCTTTCAATTTCGTATATTTCATATTTGAAATATATTATACTACATACAAAAATAAATAGTTTAATAATATGTAAATTTTAAATAACAAAGACATGGACGAAAGTTTTGGATCGCCATGCCTTTGAAAAAGATATTTATCTTGCATTAAAATTCGCTATTATACCGTCGTCGGCAATTCCTCTCAGAAGATAAAAATCACTGAGTCCGCCGCTGTTGGCGTAAGCACCAAACGGATCCGCTCCGATACAAAGATCAAGCGAATCAAGTGTAAACAGCTGTTCTTCATCAATTTCGGGTGCAAAGACCGGTTCTGTTTTAACTCCGTCAATTATGGCCTCAACACGGTTTTTTCGCTTCATTACTTTAAGACATACGTCAGAAATCCCTTCTTTAAACGGGAACTTCCATTCGTATTCGGAAACGCCGTCTCCCATTGAAAATGTTAAGAAATTATCCGAAAAACTAACTGTGAAGCCGCATTTTTTCGGTGTGAAACCGTCTCTGTTTGAAAATGCAACAGCCTCTTCTTTCCCAGGTTTTGCGGTAAATAAAACAGTAAAATTGTCAATTCCCGTTTTAAATCTTTTTATGCGCACGTACTCTCCGCCGAATTCAAGAAAACTGCTGTCCGAAGACTGTTCATGCAGCGATTCGATTATACATTCGGAGGATATTCCGTACAGATTTCGGCTCCCGTCATAAAAGACTGCAAATCTGATCATTTGTTTCGGGATCAATATGCCGAAAGCGGCTTTACGGCCGCTTTCGAAATTATTGCAATTCATTATTTAACCAAACCTTCAGGTCTTTCTGTATCGCCTTCAACATCGCTGAACAAATTCATGGGAACGCGTGCAGACCAGGTTTTCGGACGATCAATGCCGAGTGCGCAGACGGTTACCGCAGCAATATCACGTACTTCAAGATCTTTTAATGTAATATGGTTAACTGTCTCTCCTGCAAAGCCGATGAAAATGCGCTTTTCAGCTTCAGTAATTCCGCCGTGGCTTCCTCCGGGTGTTCCGCCATGGTCGGCGCTCACAATGAAAAGCGTATCATCTATCAGGCCGCGCTTTACGTACATGTCATATATTCTGCCAATATAAGCGTCTGATATTTCAATCTGCTTTAGATGATTCGGCGTACCGTAGCCATTACCGTGACCTGCGCCATCAACCTGGTCGAACTGTACGAACAAAACCTTCGGTTCATGATTTTCAAGGTATTCGCACACATGGTCTGTTACAGAATTATCCGCACCGGTTGCATTTACAACGCCGAGATTATGTTCAATTATTCCGTTGTATATTGGATTCCAGTTACAGAAAGCGGCGTACTGAGCGTCCGGATAGACGTTATGAGCAACTCTGAAAACTGAAGGGACAGGCGAATTAACATCATACGGAACTTCGGACACGATACTGTTCGTAAGTCCGTGAACTTCCGGCGTTACTCCCA